>JAHJVF010000207.1 GCA_018828505.1 Bacteroidota bacterium
ATAATGAGAACGTGCTTACTTCAACCGTTGCCACAAAGTCTTACGATTACACACTTGATAAAGAAATTTATTTCAGATTGTTTGCAGTCGATACTGCACCAACTGTAAACGTTAGCGTTCAGAGCGATGTTTATGGAGCGAGAATAAATAAAAGTGGACCCAAGACTCTTATTGTTGATGGGTTCACCCGAACCTCTGGAAGCTATAAACAAGTTTATCATGATTTTGTAACATATTATGCAAAAAGTTTTAACTCCAATTTTCATTCAGCTTCTAACTCTGCTGTTATTTCCGGGCCGATAGACTTAAATAATTTTGATTTTGTAATTTGGTCCCTTGGAGATGAATCCACAGCAGATGAAACGTTCACGTCAACTGAACAAGAAAAGGTAAAACAATATTTACGTCAGGGAGGAAAACTATTTGTTACCGGTTCGGAAATAGGTTATGATCTTTTTGAAAAGGGAACTACCCAGGATAAAATATTCTTTAATACTTTTTTGAAATCAGGATATTTGATGGACAAATCCGAAAGCTTATCTGTCCTCGGGGAACCCGGAACCGTTTTTCAAGGATTGAATTTTAATTATGGATTAATATCTGCAGGTGCACCATATAATGAAGATTATCCGGATGCACTTGATACACTTGGTGGAAGCAGGGTTTTACTTCGTTATGCCAATTCCAGAATTGCTTCGGTAGGTTATAGAGGGATGTTTGATGGTGGGACTAAAAGTGGTGGTGTTATTGTAATGGGATTTCCATTTGAGACCATTATTGGGCAGACTCAAAGAACTGCATTGATGAGTTCAATTTTTAATTATTTCGACCTTTCAACATCCGTAGATGAAGAAGAAAAAACAACAGTTCCCAAGGATTTTGTTTTGTATCAAAATTATCCGAATCCGTTTAATCCGCGTACTATTATAGAATACCAAATACCAAAAAATGAGAGAGTAACATTGATTGTTTATGACATACTAGGAAGAGCGATTATTACACTTGTCGACAAAGTAAAAGAAGCTGGAATTTACCAGTCTCATTTTTCAATTGAACAATTTACATTACCGAGTGGTCTATATTTTTATCAGATTAGGGTAGGTGATTTAGTGGAAACAAAAAAAATGGTCTTAATGAAATGAAATTACTTTATTCCGTAGTATTATTTTTTATATCAATACAGTTACTTCATTCTGAAATTGAGGAAAATAAATTCCGTTATTCGATATGGCTTAATCCACCGCAGGTCAAAGAAAATTTTGTACTTAGCTTTAAGATCAGGCACGATCTGCTAATTTTTAACAAAACAGCAACTGATACTTTCAAAGCTAATGTCCAAGTTCAATTAGAAATTATGAATGAGAGAGATTTTGTAATTAACCGTCAAGTATTAGAAGTTAACTTGAGCTGCACAACGTATGAACAGACAATCGCAAAAGACCTATTTTATGAAAATAAGTTTTCCCTTTTACTTCCGAAGGAAAAACTTAAGGCAAGATTATCTCTTAATGATATGAATCGAAACTTTGAGCTGAAGATTCCGGTAATCAATTATTCCTTGACTGATAAAGTAACCATTAGTCCAATATTTATTCAAGAGAATGATGTTAGATTAATTTTTTCCGATTCGATTTTATCTCGCTTCTCAAATTCATTCCTATTTTCCTCAGAGAAAATGGTTTTGGTTCTTCCATTCAATCCTGAAACGAAAAAAATATTTGTTGAGTCCGGAAATAAACAAATCGAGGTTGAAAGAATAAACAGCTACTCGACTGATTTTTCACTTTTTGATTTGGATACATTAGGATTAAATGAAGGTGATTATTTTATAAAATATAATCCCGGTTCAAAGGATAAAATTCCGTTTAAAGTCATCTGGTATGATAAACCTGAATATTTGAAAAATGTTTCGGCAGCCATCAAGTTAGCAGAATATATTTTTGATGGTGAATTCACCAAGGGAATTACTTCATATTCGGATGAATCCCGATATAAAGAATTATTTCAAGCGTGGAAACGATTTGACCCTACTCCTAACACTCCCTTCAATGAGTTAATGTCCGAGTTTTATCAGCGTGCAGATTATGCTTCGATTAGTTTTAAGAGCCTGCAAGTTCCTGACGGGGCACTAAGTGATAGGGGAAAGATTTATATGCTGTACGGCACACCGAAAAGTATTGACCGCAGTTTCAACCCGCAGGGTAAGGCAGTAGAAATCTGGAAATATGAAGGACAAATAAATCATCAATTTATTTTTATTGACGAAGAAAAAAACGGAAATCTTAAAATCAAAAAATAATTATGATTAAGGTCGGAATAACATGTGGTGATATTAACGGTATTGGTCCCGAGATTGTAATTAAATCCATAAAACAGGCTAAGTCAGATTTCAAGTTTTATTTAATAGGTCCTAAGAACATATTTCTAACTCAAATATCAAAAATAAAACTTGATGATTTCTCAAAATTTGAATTTGTTGATACGGGTAAAGCTACAGCATCAATCGGCGCTCCCTCGCAAAATTCCGGTAAATCAGCTCTCAACGCAATTTCTGAAACTATCAAACTTTGGGATGAAAAAGTAATTGATGTTATTGTTACTGCACCTATTTCTAAAGAAGCTATTCAAAGAGCCGGCTCAAAGTTTCCTGGTCATACTGAAATGTTTGCCAATAGATTTCGCACAAATGATTTTGCGATGATGTTCCTATCTAAATTCATGTTTGCATCACTTGTTACCATTCATACACCAATCAATAAGGTATCTCGGATACTCTCGCGCGAATTGCTTGAAAAAAAATTAGCAATCGTTAAAGCAAGTTTAAAACAAGATTTTAAAAAGCTGGGTCCAACCTTAGCTGTACTTGGATTAAACCCACATGCTGGTGAAAGCGGTTTATTTGGTAGTGAAGAAAGGGAAATCATTACTCCGATTTTAAAGAAGTTAAATTCTAAAAGGGAAACGTTTTACGGGCCTTTTTCCACTGATGGATTCTTCGGACAAAAGAGTCATAAAAAATATGATTGTGTTGTCGGTATGTATCATGATCAAATTCTTACCCCTTTCAAGCTGCTGAACTTCAATGAAGGAGTAAATTTTACAGCCGGACTTCCTCTCATCCGAACCAGCCCGGATCATGGAACAGCGTTTGGTTTAGCTGGAAAGAATCTTGCTAATCCTAAAAGTATGATCGAAGCAATAAAATATGCTGCGAAAATTTATAAAAATCGGAGTTCAAATCTTTGATCCTCTCGTTCGAAAATATTTACTTCGACTATGAGGGTCATTCAATCCTAAATGGAATTAATTTTGTAATGGATTCCGGTGAGTTGTTATATATGATAGGTGCAAGTGGTTCAGGCAAAACTACCGTACTGAAATTGATCTATATGGATCTATTGCCAAAATCTGGAATTGTAGCAGTAGGGGAATTTAATTCTCAGTTTATGAAAGAAAAATATGTTCCTATGCTCAGGCGAAAACTTGGCATTATTTTTCAGGATTTCAGATTATTGAATGATCGAACAATAGAAGAAAATCTTTCTTTTGTGCTGCATTCAGTTACTGCACCGAAGAAAGAGATTAAGAGAAAAATATTTAATGCTTTATCACTTGTTGGATTGAGTCACAGGCGTAACAGTTATCCATACCAGCTTTCCGGTGGAGAGCAGCAAAGAGTTGTGATTGCAAGAGCAATCATTAACGATCCGATTTTAATTCTCGCTGATGAACCAACCGGAAATCTTGATCCCGATACTTCAGCTCAGATAATGGAAATTCTCAAAGACATTAATGCAAGAGGAACGGCTGTTCTGATTGCAACACATAATTATGAAATTGTTAAAAATAATCCGGCGAGAACCTTAAAACTTCAGGAAGAAAAACTTTATACAGTCAGCTTAGTTACTTCTTAGAATTCTCTAGAGCTGCTGCAATCTCCACACTAACCTTTTCGATCTCGCCTGAACCATTAATGATTATCAAATGTGAATTATTTTGATAATATTTTTTTAGCGGGAACGTAGACTCTTTGTAAATTGATAATCGTTTCCTTATTACTTCTTCTTTATCATCATCCCTTTGATAAATTGTTCCAATGGACTTACAATTTGGACATTCATTATTGATATTATCTGCAAGTAAATTGAATAGAGAGCCACAATTGCTGCAATTACGACGGTTAGACAGTCGACGTATGATCTCATCTTCGTCGAGTTCCATTAGAATGATAATAATGTTGGTTAAATGGAGTTCAGTAAATAGACTATCAAGTTCCTCTGCTTGCTCGATATTTCGCGGGAAACCGTCTAAAATAAATCCTTTGCTGCATTTCTCGGAGGATAATGTTTCCCGGACAATCTCTATCATTAAGTCATCAGGAACAAGCATACCTTGATCCATAATGGACTTTGCCTTCAACCCTAACTCAGTTTTTTTCGCGACAGCTTCCCGAAGCATATCGCCAGTTGAAATGTGTGGGATTTGAAAATTCTTTGAAAGTATTTTTGCTTGTGTTCCTTTTCCTACTCCTGGAGGTCCGAAAAAGATAATGTACATTACATAACTCCAACAACGAATGAACTTAAGTGAATTTTGCGGTGCAATATAATAAAATTATTTTGAGATTGATAAAGTAAATATGCAAATACGCTGAAAAATATTCGATCTAATCATAAATTTTTTTGCATCCCATTCCAGGAGTTTCCCCAAATCTAAGTATCACTTTCGATATATCTTATTAAGAAATAATGAGTTACAGAATATAAAAGTAAAAAATAAATTCAAATGAACTTGTTTTCTCGATACCCCCGACCTGCCTGCATCCGTCAGCTGACGGATGTAAACTGGCAGGCAGGCAAGAATTAATAAGAGTTTGTCCGCCACTACAATGCTATTTTGTGACAGGTCGGGGACTCGAAAACCATAAAGAGTCTTGAGGTTCTCGCCCGCCTGCCTCTGCAAGCTGAACGTGGCGGGCAGGCTAAGTTCGGCGGGCAGGAGTAGTCCCGATTTTCGAAGCGTGATTGATTTACTTTAATCGGGACGTATCGATGACGAAGTCATTCCTTCGGAAGAGAACACAAAAAAATGGGTAAACTCCTGTCCAATTCATCTTGGTATTTAGTTAGCGAATTTTTAACTTTGCCATAATTTAATTATGCCAAAAATCTGGAGAGAAGATGGATATCAAACGAATTCAAGAAGAATTAAAACGTAGCAACCTGGATGGCTGGTTATTCTACGATTTTCATAACCGCGATCATCTTGCGTATCGAATTTTAAAGCTTGAAAATAAACACACTACAAGACGCTGGTTCTATTTTATCCCGTCAAAAGGTGAACCGAAAAAGCTCGTCTCAGCAGTAGAGTCGACCAAACTTGATTCACTCCCTGGAAAGAAAATCGTATATCTCGCATGGACAGAACAGCATCGTCTCTTAAAGCAGGCACTCGGTAGTCCAAAAAAGATCGCGATGCAGTATTCAAGTAAAAATAATATTCCTTACGTCTCAATTGTAGATGCAGGCACAATAGAATTGATAAAAAGTTTTGGACATAAGATCATTTCATCAGCAGACTTGATTTCCATTTTCGAAGCATTAATTGACGCGCAAGGTTACCAGCTTCACAAGGAGGCTCAACGTGAAATTGATCTTATTCGTAAAGATGCTTTTTCAAAAATTCGCGAAGCCGTCAATTCGGAACAGAAGTTAACGGAATGGGAATTACAGCAGTACATCATGCAAAGATTTAAGGAATGTAATTTGACAACCAGTGCTGAACCGATCGTTGGAATCAATGACAATCCGGCTGATCCACATTTCGAACCAAAGCAGGATGGAGAATATTATTTCCGAGAAGGGGATACAGTACTCATCGATCTCTGGGCAAAGAAGAATGTTCCCGGTGGAATTTACTATGACATCACATGGGTTGGATATATCGGTCACAATCCACCACAAAAGTACGTTGACATTTTCAGTGCTGTAAAAGATGCCCGTGATGCCGCCATTAAATTTGTGAAAGAATCTTTTGAAAAAGGTAAAAAGTGTTATGGCTGGCAAGTTGACGATGTTTGTAGAAACGTTGTAAAAAAAGCCGGATACGGAAAGTATTTTATTCATCGTACTGGCCATTCTATTGGAGAAGAGACACACGGCAATGGACCGAATATCGACAATCTTGAAACAAAGGATGAACGACTTCTGATGCCCGGCTGTATGTTTTCAATCGAACCGGGAATATATATTAAAGGTGAAATGGCTGTCCGAGCAGAAATAAATATGTTTATCAATCATGATGGAATAGCGGAAGTAACCGGTGAAATTCAAAGTGAACTGGTTTTGATTTAATATCAATCGTCATCAACAAGATAATTTTATTCATGAGCCTACTCTAAAAAGATCGTTTTACGGATTTTCGGATTTGATTCCTGCCCGCCAAATTTTATCTCATGAGGCAGGCGGGTTGGACGATATTTGAAATATTCTTTCATCAATTATACCTTTTTAGATTCGGCTCATTCATTCACTAAAATAATAATGGAGCCAACTTGAAATTAACAGCGAGCATTAAAAAAGTAAGAGCAGATTTTCAACCGCAATTTTGGATTGCTAATTTCATGGAGCTTTTTGAGAGATTGGCTTATTACGGACAAGCAACAATTCTCAGCATATTTCTTCGCGATCATTTAAAATTCAATGAAATTGAGGCAGGACAGCTCTCTTCTGTCTTTGGAGGATTGATCTATCTTCTTCCGATTTTTGCAGGTGCATTGATTGATAAGTTTGGATATAGAAAAGCATTTTCATTCGCGTTTTTTGTTTTAGCGATTGGATATTTTTTAATCGGATCAACCGGTATGCAATTGTTCTCAGGTTTTTATTCTGATTTTGATCTTTATTGGACCTTAATTGTAATTTTGGTTTTTACTGCTTTTGGTGGTTCTTTCATAAAGCCAAGTGTCCTTGGTACAATTGCTCTGACATCAACTTCTGAATCTAAGTCCTTAGGTTATGCAATTTATTATTGGCTTGTTAATATGGGGGCTGCAATCGGTCCGTTGTTAGCGTTTTTAGTGCGCGATTCATTCGGTATTGAATTTGTTTACTTAGTTTCTGCCATTAGTTGTGCATTGATGTTTCTTACAACGCTGATATTCTTCAAAGAACCTCCCGCAAAACTGGAAGAAAAACGTGAGGATATTAAAACTGTAATGAAAAATATGATTCTTGTTTTAAAGAATTTTAGATTTATGGCGTTCCTTCTAATCTTCTCTCTTTATTGGATAATCTTCTGGCAGTTCTTTATTGTCATTCCATTTTATGTTTCGGATTATATTTCGCCGGAAGCACCGATTGAATTAATTATTTCTACCGGTGCCTGGACTATCATTTTATTCCAAATACCGATCAATCGTTTAACGAAAAACATTTCAACCCAAAGAGCGATTCAAATTGGATTTCTTTTGGGTGCTTTAGGTTGGTTGCTGATGTACTTCGTTCTTCCGGTTACCGATAAAGTGTTTTTCTCATTTATCAAAGAAAGCAATATTCTCTTCAGCTTTGCAATGAGCATCCCGATCGTTATTGGGGGGCTTTTTATTTTTTCAATTGGTGAACAAACTCAAGCGCCACGATATTATGAGTATATTGCTAATCTCGCTCCTAAAGGACAGGCAGCACTCTTTCAAGGATTTGCTTTTCTACCAATTGCAATTGCCTGGGGGTTCGGTGGTGCATTCGGCGGCTGGATATACACAGTCTTTGCAAAGGAAATGAATCGACCCGATCTGATTTTCCTGGTTATTTTTGGTATTGGACTTCTTGCTACAGTTTTGATTTATATTTATGACCAGATGATAAAAGATAAACAATAGAAAAATTCCTATAAAGGGATGTTTGATAATTATTTCTTTCTATGCCGGCTGACAAAGGAGCTTGATATTGCTCTTCGAGGTTACTCTCTTGTCGATACGTTTTCGCAAAATCGAAATGAAATAGTTTTAGAATTCCAAAAACATTCGAGCAGTAAATTTCTCGTATTTAGTTTTGCTTCGCTTCCACCATTAATTGATCTTCGAGAAAATTTTGGTAAGGCACGTAAAAACGTTATTCAATTTTTTGTAGATATCTACAATACGAGTTTGAGCACAGCATCAATTGACCTCTATGAAAGAAACATTCGATTAATATTCGATAATTTTCATATTGTGATTTTAATAAGGGGAAATCAGTCAAATTGTGTTTTGATCTCTGATTTGGGAGCAATCAAAGCATCATTCAAGAAGAAAAGTGAGTTAGTCAATAAAATTTTTAATTTAATTTATCCCACATCTCAGGTTGATGAAACGATCTTTACTAACAAAGCCAAATTTGATCAGTGTTTGGCATCTTACGTTAGAGGAGAAAAGAATATTTATCATCAAATTCTTGGAAGTCAAATTATTGAAGAAATCATTGCCCGTCACTCCAAGAATAGTGGTGTAACCTATTTTGATTCTTTTCAGAATATTATCGAAGAAATGAAGAATGAAAATGTTCTGGAATATGACGATGGAACATTCTCTGTTGGCAAATTTTTTAGTAAGGGGAAAGTTATTCAAGAACATTCGCAGTTCTTTGAGCCAGTTAGAAAAATATATTACTCTAAAGGAAGCATTAATAAAGCAGAAAAACTAAAAGAGAGGCTTATAAAGAATGTTTCACAACAAATTGAAAAGTTAGACAAAAAGTTAATTCAGCTAAGGTTAGAAAGAAATCTAACAGATCAGTCCTCTCATTATCGTATTAAAGGAAATTTAATCCTTCAGCATATGGGAGATTTACAAAAAGGGGCAAAGAAAGTTATTTTAAAAGATGAAGAGGGAGATCCAATTAGTATCTCATTGGATCCGAGTAAGTCTTTTCATGAAAATGCCTCGATTTATTTTTCTAAAGCCAAAGAAGAAAAAAATAGATTGGAAGCTGTTTTGACACAAATAAAATCAACGGAAAAGGAATTGAATAAGACTAAAAATCTATTTGATAAAATAAAATCTACTGATGATCATCAATCTTTAATAAAATTTGAAAAAGAACTTTCATCCAAACAACAGCAGCCCAAGTCACCTGACGAGATCGAAACAAAATTCAGGCACTTTACTGTTTTTGGCGATTATGATGTCTATGTTGGTAAGGAGAGTAAATCGAACGATCTGCTCACGACAAAATATGCAAGACCACATGACCTGTGGTTTCATGTTCGGGGAGCAAGCGGATCTCACACAATTTTAAGAAGAAAAGAGAAGAAGAAAGATTTTCCAAAAGAAGCAATTCTTGAAGCAGCATCAATCGCGGCATTTTATAGCAAAGCAAAACATTCAAAATATGTTCCGGTTGCATATGCAGAAAAGAAATATGTAACAAAGAAGAAGAATTTACCTTCAGGGACAGTTTTCCTTCAAAGAGAAAAAGTCGTAATGGTTGAGCCTAAATTAACAAATCGGATTAGTGAAGAGGTGTAAAATGAAAACAATAAAATTCTATGAAGGTAAAAATATTTATCTAAGACCTGTCGAATCGATTGACGAACAACTGGTTTACTTTGGTAAGAATAATCAATCTGTTAGAGAGACTCTTTATCTTTTCTCACCGATGACACTTGAGCAAAGTAGGACAGAGCTACAAAATTGGGTAGGGAATAATGAAACTGTTTTGTTTACAATCTGCCAGCAATCTGATGATGAACCAGTCGGGCAGACAGCGTTTGTTAGAATTGATCGCGTAAGTCGTGCAGCTACATTTTATATAGCCATTTATAATCCCGATTTTTGGTCGAAAGGCTTTGCGACCGAAGCGACAGAATTGATGGTGGATTACGGTTTTGAAATATTGAACCTGAATAGGATACAGCTTCACGTTAGTAGTGAGAATGAATATGCAATCAAAGCTTATAAAAATGTGGGATTTGTAATTGAAGGGACTCTGAGGCAGGCAATGTATCATCACAACAGATACTCGGATTTTTATGTAATGTCTATCCTGAGGGAAGAATTTTATAATAAGTGGAAAGGTGAAACAAATTCTTAAAGCTTTCGATATAAACAGGTAATAAAACTTGGAGTTCTCATGAAAAAGTATTTATATCTTTTATTAATTCCGATTCTCATATTATCCTTCCAACAAAAACTTTCCGCACAAGAAGAAGACTCAGTTGAAGTCGAAGTAGAAGTAGAATTTGAGTACGAAAATGATTCTGATTTTGAGATGTCTATTGACCTCGATATTTTTGAGCACCCATACATAGGACTTACATATGGAACGACACGATTTAAGAATTCTCTTTCAACTCAGGATTTTCTTGATGTTGGGAGAGCATCACTTAAACTTGGCTACGTTACGCAAGAGTATTATAAAACTGATTATTTAGTCAGACACAAGAATAAATACCTCTTTATCAACAACTTTACGAAAGACCTTTACAAGGCAAAAACTTCGAATCCACTTGAAATTTCAGCGTGGCAATTTGGATTTGGAAATGAGAAAGGATATGGTTACAAAATAGGACCTTCTGCAATCATACCTTACATAGTTTCTGAATATACCTGGACACAAGTTAAAACCGATATGACTAAAGCAGGTGCAGATAGTTCGCTTCTGGGTCTTTATTACAATTATTTTAGGTTCGGACAAACAGCCGGTTCAGGAGTTCAGTTTCAGATCATTCCTCTACTTTCTCTTGACGCAAATTATTCGTTCGGGCTTACCTTTCCTCGACATTTATTTTGGAAGCATCTGGGAAGTCTTGTTGTCGAAGGAATAGCAAACAGTTCACTCGATTGGTTCATCAAGAAAGTTTTCAAATTTACCCCGGAAGCTGGTCCGATTGTGAATTTCGTTTTAAAGAGCGGACTTTCTTACGCATTTTTTGAGTTAAGAAAAGATAAAATGAATTGGCCCTTTAACAGCACAAGTCCGCTTACTCATGAATCCTTTAGTGTAGGGTTGAAATTTAACTTCTAATCTTTCGAGCAGTCATACAACGATGGTGACTGCTCTTCCCATTTCTTTGCGGATCATAGAAACTACATTTAAGAATAAAATTGTTCGGGGAATCTTCTCACCACTTGAGTGCCAATTATTTCAGCCGCTTCTGATGTGGTAAATAACCCGGTATTAATTACCAGGTGATATTGATCCGGATTACAGGGATCGAGATTAAAGTATTTTTTTACATATCTTGTTCGGGCTTGATCTTCCTTTTTGATAAAATTTTGTGCTTCAGTATCGTTCAGATCATAATATTTCATAACTGTTTGGATTCTTTTTTCTAAAGGAGCAACAAGCCGCACATGAAAAACATTTTCCAGACGTTTGGTGATCAAATTGGCACCTCGCCCAATAATTATAACATTACCCATTCGTGCTAAGTTCAGTATCGTGCGAGTTGTCTTATGAACCAAATTAAGCATTGAAGGATGAATGCCGAATATCTCATTCATCATTGATCTAATGAAAGAAGTTTTATCTTCAGACAGATAGTCGGCTACGCTCTTCGGAAGCTTATGATCCTCAATTATTTTTTCAATTAAATTTCTATCGAAGATACCCCAGTTTACACTTTGAGTTTTTGATCTACTCTTTAAATATTCGATAAGACTTTCAGCAACTTCACCGGCACCCGAACCTGTCTCCCGTGAGATGGTAATGCAGGGGCCTTGTTCAAAAACGGATTTCGTCGATGTATAATCTGAAAAATCCTTTGTGCGGCTTTCAAGATATTGCTTGGCTTTTTCGTAAGAACCGGTAACTAACATTTCATCTCTCCCTATTTATGAGCCTGCTCTAAAAAGGTATATTTAACTAAAAATTGTTTTGTTTTTGTTCTATAAACGCATTTGATTTTCTCTCAATTAACCTTTTTAGATTCGGCTCATTTATTGAAATAAATACAGACAACTCTATTTAAATTTAACTTATGGTAAGAATTTTTCAAAACAATTCAATTTCAAATTCATTGATAATCATAGGAGTAAAAATTATATTGCAATAAGTTTTAATGAAATTGTTCTCTACATGCTGATTGAGTTCTATTTTGAGAAGAATATTAACCCAGAATGTTCATTAGAAAAAAAGAATCCGCCGCGGCGGATTGTTAAAAATAAGATAAGTATAGATAATTTCCGAAGGATCCTTTGGAAAAGAAGTTAACC
>JAHJVF010000526.1 GCA_018828505.1 Bacteroidota bacterium
CCATACCCGCTACCCCTGAAGCCAGGAGTTCTACTTTTGTCCTAAAAAATAATGCGATAATGGCGAATAGAACGGAAACAACAAGAGGTGCTAAAACCGCTATCTTGATCGGTGAGTTAGTCAAGAGGTGTCGCCTGTTTTGCGGGGACGACTTTCGGCCCCGCCCACGAATAGCAAGGGTAGTCAGACACATCGGGTAGAGGATTGGCGATAAGCATCTCCATTGTGAAAGGTTGTGATTTGAGGTTTGCCCGTCGCACAGCTAGGGTCGCCGCCTTCACGGCGGTGCGTTCGCCTCGCAAGCGGGTGCTCTGCCCGGAATGTACTTGGCTGGGCGTGAGCATGTTCAGCCGCGTATGCGGATGCACTTCGTTGTACCAGGGATAGAACTCACGGAAGTAATCCTCGGCCTTGGCTTGGTTGGCGAAGAAACCTGGATAGACGGGATGAGTTTTGATCGTCGCGAAGTGGGCCTCGATGTACGGATTGTCGTCCGGCGTGCGCGGCCGACTGAAGAGTTGCGGGATGCCGAGTTTCTGGAAGTAGCGCCGGGTCGGTTGCGACCGCATCTGGCTACCGCGATCGCTGAGCGATTTGGGCCAGGTCTCGGCGGGTTGGTCCAACAAGTCTTCGTTGATCAAGCCGTGATCCCAGAGAGTCTGCACTTCGGCGCTGATCAAGCGTGGGCTGATCCGCCAGGCGATGTTCTTGCGGCTCCAGTGGTCGAGCAGGCTATACAGGTAGAAGAAGACGCCGCGTTCGGTCGTCGGCAGATAGGTGATGTCCCAGTCCCATAACTGATTGGGGCCGCTGACCCACTCGGTATCGGGCGCGGTGCGGTGCTGACCTTGGGCGACCTGTCGGCCGCGGGGGCCGTGGCAGCCGAGCGCCCGTTGGTACTGCCAGAAGGTCACGTGCGAGACATAGGCCGGTTTTGGGCCTTCCAGCAAGGCCAATGAGAGTTCTCGGCAACTGGCATCGGCGTGTTGCGGCGACCGGATCAGCGCGATGACCGCCATCGCTTCGCTGGCCGTCAGCGCATTGTACGGCCGGGAGCGGAGCATGGCGGGGGCGTCCAGCGTCGGCACGGTCAACCCCGGCGGACTGGCAACCATGACCGGCGCGGGCAAAGCGTTCCAGCGCTGGAAGGTGCGCGGCGACAGGCTGAGGACTTCACAGGCGCGCTTGCGGCTCAACCCCTCGGCTTGGGCTTCTGCGATCAGGTCAAGGATCATTTGTTTCTCGGTCGGCGGGAGCCGTTGGCCTGGGAGCGGGCACATGACTCCGCGCGCTCTTTTTTTTCGAGCAGGGTGAAGGCCACACTCAGTTCGGCCAGGGCGCGGGTCTTTTCGTCCAGTTCGTGTTCGAGTTGGTGCATTCGGGCCGGCGAGAGGTCGGTGGGTTGGCGGCCGTGACGGCCTTCGGCTTTCAATCCCGCCAGTGCGGCGCTTTCCACGGCGCGCTCGATCCGACGCAGATCGTCGAGATGGATGCCGTGCTGGCGCAGGATCTCGCCGAGCGGGGCTTCGGGGGAACGGGTGGCCAGGTACAACTCGAATTTGCGGGCCGCCGTCAAACGGCGACGGCTTTCGGATTTGGGCATGGATAGGTCTCCTTTTGAGAGGTCCTTGGGCATTAGTTTAGTTGGGTGGGTCGCGCTGTGGATATGTGGACAGCAAACTGCGCTGCCCACATATCCACAGCGCCTACGACGGCGATGACCCACTCTACCACGCTTCCCAAAGAGTACTCGAAAAGGCGACACCTTTCAGCTTTATAACGAATCTAGACAGCTCTGTACCTGTTACTCATGGTTCGGTCATTTTTCCAGCGGGTTTAGGAAAACCGCTGGCCAGTTGAGTGTAGATATTCACCGGGAAGTCCAATAAGGATAGGATCTTCTTTTGAACATCCGATAGCGGCGTCACATGATAAAAAACCTGCTCATCGCGCGTCACGACAGACAAATAGATACCCTTGAAAGCCCGGAGCATGGCTTCTGCGGTAGGGCGGTCGGTGGCCCGTTTAGGGTTTCCAGCGTACAAACCGAGCAGCTTCTCCTGCAATTCAGCCAGACGTTGCCGTGCTCGATGTTCAATCAACGTCAAGATACGCAGCCCTATCGAGAGCAGGCGGATCAAACCAGTAGCTCGTTTGTCACTCTGCAAATACATGGGAGACAACGACAAAGGTTTACCTTTCAGGCGACCAAAACCACGTTCAACCAAGTATTCTTCCCGGTAAGCCAGGATTGCTCTCTCCAGGGGCAGGCCATCTTGCTGCTGGTTGGTGACATACACTCGCCAACCAAACCAACGCACGGCCTCTTGAACAGCTTGTTCGTCAATGTCGGTCTGCGAACTCACCGTCCGCTCAATTTCGGTGCGAGCTGGACGCTCTCCATAAGCCCGGATGTGTCGTTCTTCAATCTGCTCCACGATATTCAGCTTCAGCAAGCCATTAACCCCGTAGTGTTTCAGAACCTTTTCAGCGGCGGCTTGCATACCGGCGCTGTCTTCGATCTGCTTCTTGCCTTGTTTATGCTCGTTCAACTGAAGCAAGTCGGCCTGCGCTTTCGCCAGCCGGGTGCGCAGGGCTTCCTCCGATGCATGAGCATGCCGAAACGAATGGACAATCAAGCGTCTCTCGGTCCAGGTGATGGTTTTGTTATCCACTTCGGCGCTCAGTGCGACGTTTTGCTCAAACCCTTCAGCAATTTTCTCAAGCTGGCCTTCTGCATTTTTCCGATAGACGGGTGTCAGAGGTTGTTTCCCGCTCCAGACCGGCTGCAAATACGTTTTCAGGAGATCATCAGGCATCTGAACTTCGGACAGTGGGCACAGATAATAATCCTGGCTGTTCTGAATATAGGCTCGCGTTCCCAGGGCTGCCATCTTGCAGTCACCAACATACAACAGCCTATGCTCATCCAGGCTGGCGCTTACTTGCTGGATGGCCGGAATATACAACTTGTCATCGGCGCGCTCTCCCGACAATACTTGGGTCGCAACCGGCATCCCCATCGGATCCAGTGCCGACATCATTACTTTCAGTTGCGGAAGATCAGGCCGGTGATCCTTGCTGTGCCCAAACTGAAACAGCCCGTCTTCCGTTACAGTCCAGTATCCGCTGGCCGTGGTGCTGTCCAATCGCACTCGGCGCGGTTTCAAGTCGTACACTCGAAAGGTACGCCGGTTCAAATCGGCCTCGAACGCCTCCCACTTCGCATCGTCCGCCAATTCGTCCAGCACGATCCCCAAGCGGTCGTCACTCCACTCCAGCGCCCGCACTTGTTGTCCCGTGCTGGTTTCCAACGTGTGCAGTCGCTTTTCGGCCCATAGTTCAACCTGATTCAGCCGATGATCGCCTTCCGACAAAATATGCACCAGCCAAATATCAGTTGTCCAACCAATGCTTGTCCCTTGCCAATTGCCATGCGGCCGAAAATGTTGATCCAGAAGTTCTGGAACTCCAATTTTCTTAGATTGCGCCAGCAATACCGGAATATCGTCCACTTGTTCCGTCTTTATGTCGAAGTTATCTGCCATGCAGATAGCTTACCGCATTTTTCAAAGCCCGTCAATTTTTGACCGAACCATGAGTCATGAATAGGAGTCGGGGAATTCATATAATACTTCTCATAAAAGCCCACTGGGTGTCCTGTTGCACTTTCGAATTTGGCAGTAGACAGAAAAGGCAAATTCCCAAAAATACTTGCGTTTCTTTGCGCGAAAAGAAAAAACAAAACTGCTGCCAAACAAGACACCCCAATGGTTAGCAATCCCACTAAAAGTGTTCGAACACTTATTTGAGATTTCTTTGTTGAACGTTTTTCGTTAACACGATGGTCAATTGAAGGACGTACAGAGGAATCAATTTCACGATTTACTGATTGTGATTTTGCAGTCGTTCGATTTTCTAACTTCAACAATGCAATATGTGAGTCTTGATTGTTGGGATTGATTCTTAATGCCTGTTGTAGACAATACTTTTTCTGTTCAACTTTCTCGACGCATGAATATAACCATAACCAAGCATTTTCGTTGTTTGGTTCGGCTTTCACGATCTCCTTCAAAATCGATAATGCAGCTATTTTATTCCCAGATTTAATGAGTTGAACTGCTTGAGTTAATTCTTCTGAAGTCATATTTTCCTCCTAATTCGGAAGTAATGAACTTAGGTTTACTTCCTTGCGATTTATTGA
>JAHJVF010000208.1 GCA_018828505.1 Bacteroidota bacterium
TACTGCAGAAAACCGATCTTCATACAATCCTTAGATTGCCAACCGGAATATTTTATGCTCAAGGCGTAAAAGCGAATGTAATTTTCTTTGATAACAAACCTGCAAGTAAAAATCCTTGGACAAAAGAAGTATGGATTTATGATTTCCGAACAAATCAGCACTTTACATTAAAGACAAACACACTGAAATATGAGCATCTTGAAGATTTTATAAAGAGTTACAATCCGAAAAACAGATTTAAGCGTACAGAAACCGAGCAGTTTAAAAAATTCACTTACGATGAAATCATTTCACGAGATAAAACCAATCTCGATATTTTCTGGCTAAAAGATGAAAGTCTAGGAGATTTGGACAACCTTTCTAATCCCGATGTATTAGCATTAGAGATAATTGAAAATGTAGAAGCAGGATTGGCGAATTTTAGAGAGATAATTAATGGTCTTGAGAGATGACATCCCGATTTGTCGCATTGGCTTAATTTCACATTATGATTTTATTTTTTTTCTATAAGCATTTATTCTAAAATAGGTTAGTAAAATTTCCATAGCTCTTATTCATCCCGCCTAAGCGGGATGTTTGTTGTGTGTTTCTTTCATTCTACCTGCCTGACGGCAGGCAGGCAAAAATTGAACATCTGTCCGCCTCGGCGGATTCCGCTAACAATGACCTCGTAGAGGTAACATTATTGTAGTAAAAAAAATCAAAAAATCCTCAATAATCCTCTCCCGAAGGGACTCCTTTGGAGGTAGAGGATTAACAAATAATTGCTGTTTTTATTACTTATCAATATTTTCACCTGTCTTTCCCCCTTGGTAATTATAGTATTGTGAACAATATTTTTGTTTTTTATGTCAAAATATTTAAAACTGATTTTCTCCATTTTCCATCTTCCATTAAACATCTTCCATTGCGGTTTACCGCGCTATGAGTTAAGTTGACGCTAAAGCGACTTGTCGGGATGTCATCTCTGATACTTCATAGCTTTTATCTCAACCCGAGAGTTACCTTCAAAGTAATTTCTTCCTCACCACGTTTTACGACTACATCAACTTCTTCGCCGGGTTTGTGATCTTGTATTGCGTACATGTAATCGTAAATGTTCTTCACATCTTTTCCGCCGAACTTAATGATTATGTCACCGGCTTTTAATCCGGCTTTTTCAGCGGGGCTTCCATCACTTACACCACTTAATTTGAAACCATCTGCTTGGGTTGACATATCGGGGACAGTGCCGACATAGACACGTGAAGTAGCGTCTCTTCTTCGCTCTCTCGGTTCACTTTTTGTCTTAGTGAAGGCAATTTTATCATCTTTTTGATTGACTGCATCAGCCATATCATAGACAAACCTTCCGATCTTTTCCAAGCCTGTATAATTAATTTTATCGAAATCATCGCTTGGCTTATGATAATCAGAGTGTGTTCCGGTAAAATAGAACAGCACGGGAATATCTTTAGCATAAAACGAAGAATGATCGCTCGGTCCGAAACCATCGTCAATAAAATTGAGCTTGAAGCTGTAAAAAGAATTTTTGTCGTTTAGAAGATCTTTCCAGATAGGTGAAGTCCCGGTGCCATAGACTGTCAGACTGCTTTCCTCATTCAATCTTCCGACCATATCGAGATTGTACATTGCGACAATGTTTTCGAGAGAAATCGTTGGTGTTTTAACAAAATGTGCTGAACCGAGCAATCCCATTTCCTCTCCGGAAAACGTCATAAAAATTATACTTCGTTTAAGAGATTTTTTGTTAGCTGAAAACTTTTGAGCTAACTCCATTACTGTAGAAGTTCCGGAAGCATTGTCGTCGGCGCCATTATGGATCTCGGGTTCTGTTGATGAAGAGAGAGAACCTCGTCCACCCATTCCAAGATGATCGTAATGCGCTCCTATTACAATGTATTCATTCTTATAAACAGGATTTTCACTTTCCACGAGTCCTATCACATTCCTTGTCGACCTTATAACAGGTTTCAATCCGACGGAAATAGAAGCACTTGAATTTGTGAAATAAAAAGATTTTGCTGCTTTCAGCGAGTCCATTTCTTTCTGCATGGAAAGCAGATCTTTCCCGGCAGCTTGAAATATTTCTTCAGCCATTTTAGTTGTAATTGAAACAATAGGTAAACCGGCATCACCACCCAACTGCTCAACATTCAGCTTGATAAATGAATCATCCTCATAAGTATTCGGGCCTGTGAAAAAGATAACTCCTTTAGCTCCTTTATTTCGGACAGATGTAGCTTTATATCTTGTAGAACTGAAGTCAGCGAAGTCACCGCGAGGTTTATCCCCTTCGGGAGAGTAGCGCAAAACAAGTGCTATTTTATCTTTTACATCAACGTCCGCAAAATCGTTGTAACCGAGCTTTTCTGCTTCGATTCCATATCCGGCAAAAACAACTTCACCCGAGATTGATGAATTATCAGAAAACCCGAGCGGTGAGTAATTTTCATTCAAGGTGAAATCAAATTTTTGGTCACCGATTGATATTGCCAGGTGATTATTTTCAGTTAATTCAACGCCCGTAGTTACCTCAAAGTTTTGATAATAACCTGAATCTCCAAGTGGTTTCAGTCCATAACTTTTAA
>JAHJVF010000209.1 GCA_018828505.1 Bacteroidota bacterium
TAAATACTGACGAATAAATGAAAGCACTTGTGTCGAATTGATTGGGACATCCTGGAAAGCTTCGCTAATCTCTTTGGTATCGAATATAAACTTATTTCCATTGATGAAATGATTGTATTTGAAATTCACATCCGGATTACCTGCGATAAGAATTACAATTGTCTCTGTAATATTGCCAAGCGGTTTTCTGTCTATATGATCTTTTCTGAAAGTTGCCGTGATTTTCGAACCAACAGATGGAATTGACTCGATCCGAAGTTCACCCTCGGCAGCATGTGCAGCTTCTTTCAGGAAAGGAATGCCCATCCCGACTCTTCGCGTTGTTCTTGTTGTAATAAATGGGTCTGTTACCTTTGAGGTAAATTCACTATTCATACCGGATCCGTCATCAGAAATAACGAGAGTCATTATGCCTTCTTCATTATCACTGAGAGTGATCTCAATCTGCTTGGCGTGTGCATTAATCGAGTTCTCAGCAATATCGAGTATATGTAACGATAAATCTTCCACTTATTAGTTTATGCTGATTTTTCTTCCGTTAATTTTCTTAAAAGCTTTTTTAATTTCCTCAAAAGTTGGTTCTTTAATAAAAAATTGTGTCGTGCATTTTCCTATGTCATTCAGAAAATGGGCATCCGAATTCTGTATCAATTGATAATTCGAAAACTCTACTTTTAATTGATCTAATTTTTCTTTTGGCAAAGAAGCTGAGACTTCTAAACCATCGAATTTTACACTATCGGGAATGAAGCCAAGCTGTCCGATTACACTATAGCTTTCCCGATCGATGTGAGATGCAATTACTATCCCATCCAATTGATGAATATGATTTACAATTTCTTCCAACGTGAGATCAACCGCACCAATAAGTAATTTATTTTCGAATCCTTCAACCTCATCACTCTCATTTCCAATGACCTGCATACCGAAAATGTCTGGATCATTTTCACCGTTTAAGTTTTCGTAGACAATATTCTGCATTTCTAGGGCTGATTCGATTAAGTTAAACAATCCTAAAACATGGACTTCTTCACTTGAGCAAATTTCCATTCCTGGTATTATGCTGAGACCATTTTGCGAACCGAGTTTAATAATCGGGTTCAAATTCTTTCCCGAATTATGGTCACAGATAGCAATTACATCCAGCTTCCGTTCAAGAGCTTGCTTAATTATTTTTTGCGGAGTCATTTGAAGGTCACCGCAAGGGGATAAACAAGTATGTATATGCAGATCAGCCATAAACCATTTTAACATTATTCACTTTTTCCGATTCCTAAGGCATACAATTTTCCGGCTAATTCAAAAGCCGTGAGCTCGCTCGTCAGAATTGGAATTTTTTCTCCAATCGCTTTTTTAAGCGTATCCTCATTCGGTTCTCGATTATTCACCAGAATAATTGCAGCGTGCTCTTTCAGCGATGCAATCGCAACTATGTTCAAATGAACCTGCATCGTTATCCATATACTTCCGGCTTTGCTATTCGCCATTACATCGCTCAGAAGATCGCCGCAATATCCACCGGTGATTTCTTTTGCAAGATTTTCTCCGCCGGATTTTACCTTAAGAGCGAGAATTTTTATTAATTCTTCTAAATTCATGAGCTTCCATCTCCCCATTTTTTCTGTATTTTTCTGCTGTGTTTCTGAGCCGATTCAAATAGTTCACCCGAAATTTCTTCAAACTTCTTCATTGAGAGGATTATGCAATCGTCTTCGCTTGAGAATCCTTTGACTACATCCTCAGCAAAAATTTCGCAAGTCGGTGAGCCGCAGATACCGCAATCAATTTTTGGCAGAGTTTCAAAAAGTTTTTGCTTCTGCTGCATCATTTCGATTGCTTTAGTAATATCAGTATCAAGAGGAATGACCGGACTTGCATTTATTTTACCCGGCAGAGAAAAATATTTTTTATTGTATAATTGTTGATAAAACTCTTTTTCACGACAGGGTTTAGATCCGTATTTTTCTACCAACTTTAAGACCTTGCCGCGAGCTAAATATGGATTTTCAACAGTAAGTGGTCCACCCACGCAGGCAGTTGGACATGAGTGACATTCGATGAATTGGATCTCTTTCAGTTTACCATTCTCAATTTCGTCGAAGATCCTGATGGCATCACTTAGTCCACCAATCGCGAGACAATCTGCAGCTTTAAGCGAGGAAATTTGTCCGCCGAATATGGGCCAACCAAGTCCTAAACCACGAATCTCCTCTCTTCTCGAAGAACCATCCACAAACGGAAGAGCTTGGAGCAGCAGCGGAAAAACTTCCGAAATACCAATCGCTCCATCAAGGAATGAATGCTTTTTCCTTGGCGGATGTTTTATGGATATCATTTTTGCGGGACAAGGAGTTATGTAGATAGCCCCGATTTCATTTTCTCTTAATCCGAGTTCTTTCATCTTTAGGCGCTTGGCTTCGCGTGCGGCAATCTCCATTGGTGATTCGATCGGAATAAGATGATCGATCAAATTCGGATATCTAATCTGAATCAATCTCATGATAGTCGGACAGAATGAAGATATCAGCGGTCTTTTAGTTTGAGGAGTTTTTAAAAATTCTTCTATTGCGAAGCTTACTGCTTCTGATGCACATGCGACATCGTATGCATCATTAAATCCTGCTTTCTTCAATGCTTCAAGAACCAATGCGGGTGAAGCATCTCTCCCAAATTGGGAGTAAAGTACGGGAGAAGGCATTGCAATGGTATATTTGAAACGAGATAATTCTCCGATAGAACTCGTCAGAGGTACGATTGCATTCCGCTTGCACAATCTTACACATTCACCACAATCAATACATAATTCACCGATAAGAACTGCTTTGTTTGCTCGGATTCGAATCGCGTGAGTAGGACAGAATCTCATGCAATCCATACAACCCTGGCAAAGCTCTCTGTCGAATCTTATTGATCTTTGAATATCACGCATGGTTCAATTGATGTAAACAATAATTTCAAACTTTGTCCCTTTTCCTACTTCGGATGTTATGTTAAATACATCCGCATTTTTTTTGATATTTGGCAGACCCATTCCTGCACCGAATCCCATCTCACGCATCTCTGAAGTGGCTGTAGAATATCCCTCTTTCATTGCAAGTTCTATATCCGGGATTCCCGGTCCTTCATCTTCAGAGATAATTTTGATTTCCTTTGGAGACACTTCGAGATTGAATACTGACTTTTTAGCATACATGACAACGTTCATTTCCGCCTCAAATGAGGCGATTGCAATTCGTCTTACAATATCTGAATTCAATCCTAATTGTTTTAAAATCATCTTAATTTCAGTTGCTACTCTTCCTGCGTGAATAAAATCTCTTCCAACAACTTTGAAAGATTGTTTATAAGACTTATCCATCCTTTAAATTTGCATCCAATACTTCCATTGTTGAGACCAATCCTTGAGCATAAAGAATTCCGCAAGCTTCATACATGGAATAATTGCACCCAAGCAGTGGCAGCTTTTTTAAGATTGCGGCTTCGATCATTCGATCGTCCGGTTTCCGTCCACGTACAAAAACTATCGCCTCAATCTCGGCGATAAAAGCTGTGTGAATAGTTTGAATATTCGCCAGTCCCGTCATAAGAACAGCTCCCGCACGGGAATATGCAAGTACATCGCTCATTAGATCGGATGCACAGGCGAACTGTATCTCCATGTTAAGAAATTCTTCACCGCAAAAAACATTGCATGAAAGGAGTTCCTTTATTTCTGAAAGGTGCATCATAGTTTATTCTATAATTTTGGTTTTGTTGATATTTCATTCACTAATTTTCCATCCATATAGATTCCTCTTCCGGTTGGAATTCTTGTGGCGGGACAATTGCTCCAGCATAGTCCGCAGCCGTTGCATTTTTCGGGATCAACGTACCTTGCTTTTTTTCTGATCTTAACTTTAAAATTTCCGATGTAGCCCGAAACACTTTCAACTTCTGAGTAGGTAAGTAATGTTATATCTTTTCTCTGACCCACAGCAACCATTTTAGGTGAAAGAATACATGCGGCGCAATCGAGTGTAGGAAAGGTCTTATCAAACTGCCCCATCCGTCCACCAATCGTGGGCTCCTTTTCGACAAGGTAAACCTGATAGCCTGCGTTTGCAATTTCTAAAGCAGCTTGAATTCCGGCAATACCTCCACCAACAACCAGCGTTGCTGTATTCAACGGTTGTTTCGTTATTTCAAGCGGTTGGTGCAAAGCAACTCTTTTTACTGCAGCATTTACAAGAGCTTTTGCTTTTTCGGTTGCATCGTCGCGGTTATCGTGAACCCATGAGCAGTGTTCCCGGATATTTGCAATCTGAACTAAATAGCGATTCAATCCTGCAGATTCAGCAGCAAGTCTGAACGTAAGCTCGTGCATCAACGGAGAACAAGCTGCAACGACAACACGATTCACACCTAAGTTTTTTATGTCCTGTTTGATCATATCCTGCCCCGGATCGGAACAGGTGAATTTATAATCTCTCACTACCAGAACATTGGGTTGTTTTGAAATAAAATCACGAAGTTCAGCAACGTTAACTGTAGCTGCGATGTTTACACCGCAATGACAGATATAAACTCCAATTTTAACTTGTCCGTTTTTGTCTTCCATGTTAATTATCTCCTAAAGATTCTGCTAAAAGTTCAACTATATCTCGAACCACCATTTTGTTTTCGTAACCCATGACTTTCAGAGCATCCTCAAACCGGGAAATTTCGTACGGGCAAGAAACTGCAAGGACATCAGCACCGGTTGCGATTGCCTCTTTTATGCGCTGTTCTGAAAGTCGTTCCATACCTTTGGATTTATAATAAGTATCTAACCACATACCACCACCACCTCCGCCACAGCAGCGAGAGATGATACGATTGTGAACCATTTCTGCCAATTTGGTCCCTGGGATTGCTCGCAGAAGATTTCGCGGCTCTTCATAAAACTCGTTGTGACGTCCCAGGCAACATGAATCATGGTAGGTGACAAGGTAATTCAATTTTTTTGTCAGTTTAGGTTTCAACGCATCCAATTTTTTAGCGAAGAATGTGGTAGTATGCTCCAGAGGATAGTTGAAACCATGGCAGGGATAGATAAATTTGAAAGCATCATAAGCATGGGCACCACCAGTCACAATCTGATTAAATTTGTATTTTTGGAAATAACCCATATTTCTTTCCCGAAGCGTGTCGAATAATCCAGATTCACCAACGAGACGGGCACATTCTCCTGCACATTTTTCATCATTACCTAAGATGGCAAAATCCACACCAAGTGTATGAAATAGTTTCGCTACAGCTCGGCTATTATCCTGACCTCTTGGATGATAAGAATTTTGACATTCCACAAACCAGAGAACATCCACTGGTCTGGGATCTTCGGAAAGAATACGGATAGGAACTTCAGTGGTTTTTATCCAATCGGTTCGTTTTCTCGGTGATAACCCCTGAGGATTTCCGTAGCGAAGAGTATTCTGAAGTGCCGTCTGCAATTCAGCAGGGACTTGAGGAAGCTTGGCAAACATCTCCTCTTTGACCAAGGGAAGCAGGACCTCAGTCAAACGAATGCCTCTTGGGCACTGTGCCATACAGGAATAGCAAGCGACACAATTGAGAAGGCTATCGGAGTGAAAGACCTCTTCAATAAATCCAATGCGAAGCAGAGCTATAATGCGCCTTGGAGGATAATCCATATAGTCACCGTATGGACAGGTTCCAGCACACGTTCCACACTGGATGCAAGTTAAAACTTGTCTTCCCTCTGGAGTTGCAGATAGATTTTCCAAAGTGATATCACACTCGTTAGCAATACGTTCTTCTGTAATTGGCATTTATTTCATTTCCTTTTTTGTTCTTTCATGTGCTTGCTCTCTATTTTAATTTCGTCTTCTTCCTATTCTATCTCTAAAACTCCCTCTCTGAATTTTAAGGAAACATTAAAGTTTTTGAGGAATGACAAACCCAACAAACCATCTACATAACTCTCCTGCGGTAAATCATGGACAATTGCTTTAATATTCTCCGCTCTTTTTCCGAGAACATCTACTACTTTCAGGGTTATCAGAGGTACCTTCTCAACACCACTTGCAGTAATCATATTTATTCTCTCTTTTGATAACTCTGGCTCATAACCCAAAACTTCTGCGATTTCCCACGGTAGCATTACATAGGTTGCCCCCGTGTCTAAAGCCATGTTTATTTTCTTTACCTCTCTTTCCCCCTCTAACCTTACTTTTAACGGGATTACTGATTCCTGTATATCCAACCTGCACTTCATACTAAACTCTCAAATGCCACAGCATAACCCTTTGCAGGAATTTTTCCCGTCCAAAAATGATAAACGTATTTACCAACTGTTTGCTTCATTGCTTTATACGTATCATCTCTGTTCCTGCTATGAGCTATAAGTTTTACTCTGGTTGGCTCTCCCTTTTTATCTTCCTCCAGAACTTCTACCAAAACCCACTCGTTCTTGTATTTCCTTTTGATTTCATCTATGGATTCCATTATTTCTCTCTTATAATTTGTTGTTATTAATTTTTTAAAAAGGTATTAAGTACTGTGATAAAAAACAAGTTTATATGTTGTGTTTTTCATTTTTATTTCTCCTATAATAATCTATTAATAATCTAAAAGACTCAACTAGTCATTTGATACTATCTCAATAGCTTCATAAAGAAGGTCTGATATATCTTTGATACTGAGCTTTCCTTCATTGCCAGTTGTTTTAAGGGCGTCCTGGAACATAACAATGTCTTTCGGACATGAAGCGACAAGCGTTTGGACGCCCTGAAGTGAAACGGCTTCCCGTATCCGATTCTCAGCCGGACGCTCTATGACTCCAGTTTGATCTTCTTCCGTCCGAAGGACTCCTTTCGGAGAAGGAATCTCCGAGGGAGTCCTTTCGGACAATTCTGACATCCAGATTCTTCCCCCTCCAGCGCCGCAACAGTAACTTCTTGAACGGTTCCTTGGCATTTCCACCAACCTTGTCCCTATCGCCTTAAGGACCCTTCTCGGTGCATCATAAATTCCGTTGTATCTACCTAAATAGCAAGGATCATGATAAGTCACCGCATAACTGAGTTTCCTATCAAATCTCAGTTTCCCCTCACGAATTAACTGATCGAACAGTTCCGTATAATGCAAGACTTGGACACTCTTCCCATTGGAGGGAATTCGATCGTTATCATTTGATCCTCCGTTTAGACCGTATTCATTCTTAAGCGTGTTGTAAGTATGGGGATCTGTCGTGACAATCTTTTTGAATTGTGCTTTTCCGATCACTTGAAGATTCTTTTCTTTGAGGCTCTCAAATAGACCTTCCTCTCCAATTCTTCGGACATCATTACCAGAATTTCTTTCTCCTTCGAAAAGTATACCAAAATCCAATCCGGCTTTCTGAAAAACTTTTGCTGTAGTTCGCGTGATGTTTTGTATGCGAGGATCATAAGAGGCGTAATCACCAACAAACCAGAGATACTCCACCGGTTCTTTTCGTACATCTTTGATTTTGAAATCCAATCCTTGTGTCCATTTAGCCCGCATACGATCTGATTGACCTAAGGAATTACCGTATCGGCTCATCTTCGTTAGAACATCTTGTAGAGTTGTGTCCACAGATCCTTGCGCTACTAAGTATCGACGCATGTTAACGATTAGTGGAATATGCTCATTGAGCACGGGGCAACGCTCCATGCAAGCGTAGCAAGTGGTACAAGCCCAGAGTTCAGCCTCAGACACGGTTTTCCCGATTAAGGGACTCGATCCGTCGCCTTCTGATGTTTTGTCATCTTTACTCCTCAATCCTGCTTCCATTAAATGTTCCTTTAGGTGATGGACAATCATCCTCGGGGAAAGTTCGTATCCCGAAGTTAGTGCAGGGCAAACACGGTCGCATCGGCCGCACTCGGCGCAGGCGAAGGTATTGAACAACTGCCTCCATGTAAACTCATCCCAGCGCGAGGCACCTGCCGATGTTTCATCTTTCGATCCAGGAACATCTAAACTACCAGCTCGATCTACATTAGCGAAGAAAACACTAAAAGGCGAAGCCAAGAGATGAAGATGTTTAGAATAAGGCAAATAGGCGAGAAATCCGAGAACAACCAGTAGGTGCATCCAGAACATCATATGATGCCACCCCTGTGCTGAATCAATGGGAACACCAGAGAAGACCAAGTAAAGAAGATTATCCGCAGGATTCAAACTCGCTTCTACCGGTCCCACAGTAACAGCACGAAATCCTATTCCAAAAAGAGTAGTAAGCACCACCAAGGAGATCAAGATGAGGATGACGAAAGCATCCCATGTTTGCTGGAGATGAGGTGGTGGAAAGAAGATACGGCGTATTACTGCGAATACCAGGCTTACAAGAACGAGCAGAGAAAAAACCACCAAGAATATCCTGATGATTCCTATTTCGTCAGCATAGGGAATAGGTAGAAACGGAAACAATCCTTTGAGAAGGTTCCAGCCAAACGTTCCCGCAAAGAGCATGAATCCCCAGAAAATTAGAAAATGGGCAACCCCGATGACATACTCATGAAGAAGTCGTCTCTGTCCGAGCACGAAGGTGATCAGATATCGAATTCGCTTTCCAATGTTATCGAACCGATTCTCTGGACGTGCGCGCAGTAGAAGCTTGATTAACGCAATTATCCGATTCCCAAATAATCCGAAAGCAATGAGCGTAATGATCCATAAAAGGATATATCCGGGAACACCAAAAATATTTATAGTTATGGGATCCATTTCAATAATCATTCACTCTTGTGAGCCTTAATCTCTTCAATGAGAGTTGGCAGTACATCGAAAATGTCTGCACAAATCCCATAATGTGATACACTAAAAATCGGGGCATTGGTGTCCGTGTTTATTGAGATAATAAGCCCAGAATCTTTCATGCCCTCTACATGCTCAGGCGCACCACTAATACCCAAGGATAAATAGAGTTTTGGTTTCACAGTCATCCCTGATTTACCGACTTGGCGGCTCAGAGGTAACCACCCCTGATCAATCACAGGTCGAGAGGCACATAGTGCACCTCCGAGGGCATCGGCAAGTTCATTTACCATTGCGATATTGTCTGCGTTGGCAATCCCTCGACCTACTGAAATGAGTATATCTTGTTTTGTTATATCTATATCTCCAGCTTCCGGTTCAAGGTATTGTTTGAAGATAACTTTTGTTTCTTCTAAAGGAAGATCGAGCACTTCTATAGAAGGTTTTCTGTCACTCTTACCTACATCTGGAGGAAATGAACCTGGGTAAACACTGACAACTCCACGATTGCCGGGCAATCGAACGTCAGAAAGAATTTTCCCTCCAAAAAGCTGGCTTGTGAGACCCACTGAGGCATCTTTCACCCAGATGTTTCTGCAAAAATTGACGAATGGAAGGTTAAGACGAAATGATAGTTTCGGTCCAATCCCCGTGGAAACATTTGTTCCCCCAATAAGCACTAGGGAAATGTTTTTCTGCTCAATGAGCGTCTTGAGCAGAGTTGCCACTACCTCTGATGAAGGCATATCCAGTTGAGGATGATCGAGGACAAACACAGAATCAGCAACACCCAAGTGCGATGCGAGAGGTGCAACGTCCTTGCCAAAAATAACTGAATGCAGTGGCACCTTCAATTCATCGGCAAGTTTTCGACCGACGCCTAACATTTCATAGGTTATGTCTGCGATTTCACCTCTGAGGTGTTCAGCTAAAACGAGTATAGGCTCTTGCATGGTTTTCATCTCCTTATAATTCCACATTCTACAAGTATTTCGATGATTTGAGTAGAGACCTTTTCTGGCGGTCCCTCAATCATTTCTGCTTTGCCCGTTGTTTCAGGTATGAACAATCTCTCAACGGACAAGCCGCTGACAATTTCAGGTGGCGATACATCTACAGTTTCAATCCGAGCAGATTTCATGATGGACCGAACTTTTGCAACCGGAACATACCTCGGAGGCTTTTCTGCTGCCTGTATTCCCAGCACGGCAGGCAAAGGCAATTCAAATTCGCCGCGAAGGCCTCCAGCAAATTCTTTCATCACGATTGTCTTTTTCTTTTCCTCATCCAGGCGAATCCCTGTTACAACCCCTACATAAGGTGCTCCAAGGATTTCTGCCAAATAAGGAGCGACTTCTCCTTCTAAATCGTCTATGGCTTGAGAACCGATAAGTATCAAAGTTTCGGAGCTAAACTGGAGGTTTGCTGACGAAAAGAAGGATGCAAACAGTTTTGCAATCGCAGGTGCCTGGATGCCAGTCCAATCACCCGGCAACCTCACAGCGCGATCAGCACCCTTAGCTAAGGCGGTGAA
>JAHJVF010000210.1 GCA_018828505.1 Bacteroidota bacterium
CTATAGTATTGGCATGTAACTTTTTGTTTTTTATGTCAAAATATTTTAGGATGTTTTTACCATTTTCCATATTCCATCAAACATCTTCCATTGCGGCTTGCCGCACTATGAGTAACCATAATATATAAGTCGCCAAGAAAAATAATAGTTTTTAGATGTGCCCATATGAGCGAATTGTTTTTACCCGCTTCTTTTTATTGAAAATCAATATAAAAAGAGTTAAAATAGCTTGAGAGATTCATATCAAAAAAGGATGCCGTATGCAAAATTTAACCGTGAATATTAATCAAATAAAAGAATTGATACTTCAAATTGACTCTAACGAAAGAATTGAGCTTGCTAAGTTTATCGACAAGCTTACGTTGAAACAAAGATTTGAAAAAATACTTGATCTGCTTGAAAAAGTACCTCTTACTTTTGAAGAGATCACCAGCGAGGTAGAAAGAGTCAGAGAAGCGATGTGTTCTTACCGTTCTAAATAGAATGACCAAATAATTGTAACATTTGATATTTTTTAAAATATAAAAATGCATTTTTTTACTTGACTTAATCATTCCCTTTTAACAAATTTTTCAAAGAACATAAAGGGGTTTATGTACCCAAGTAAACTAAATAGTTGGTTGTTGTTTTATATTCTCTGTTTTAAAATTTTTAGGGAAAATATTTACTTACTTATGAGCCAAAGGCTTATCAGCCTCTGGCTGACTTACTATTTATATACATACCCGCCATTGCGATGGCAGATGGACTCATTCGCACTTCATAGTTTCACAATTAAAAGCGGAGGTTGGATACTTGTCACTCGCCTTTGGCGATGTTACAACAGGTTTATATAAAGCGAAGTAACAAAAGCTAAATTCTTTATGATTAAACAAAAACTATAATCAATTATACGAGTAACAATATGAATAAAGGTGTTCAAGTAATTTTATTTCGGAAAAAAAAATGCGGGTTAGTATTAATTAAAAAATTATACCAATAAAATTGATTCAGAGGTATATAAAATGAAAGGTATTAAATTTACATTTTTAAGTCTCATTAAAATAATGCATAATTTAAATAATTTAAAAACTAAATTTTCTATAATCTTTGTACTATTCCTTTTATTTTTCAGAGGAAGTTGCGACCCACCACCTCCAGTTGATCCAGATTGGCGAGGAATGAGGATTTCAAAGATCTTTGATGAAGCATCAAATGGACAACCGGTAAGTAACGAAAGAAATGTTTTTCGTATATATTGGATACTTAATATAAATAACAATAACTTTGACGTACATTTTAATTTGTTTTCAAGAGATCAGACTTTTCATATTTCCTATTTAGGATCTTCAAGTATTCGCGTTACATCTGGACAATATGGTGAAGATTATTTATGGTGGAATGGAAAGATGACTGCAGGCCTTGCTAGAGAAGTTCCCGTTCCTCTTGGAGATTATTCAGTACGATTGAGGTACTTTTATGATGGACAAAAGTATGCGTGATATCCTATTACGATACGGGCAAACACATGGGATGGTGATAGTGATGACATCAGCAATGCGGTGGAGGATGAGAATGCAGGAATTGGTGGACCGGTGACAACGATCAACTTTGAAGGCAACACGTACTACTACAACAAGAACACCAACACCCAACCGCCGATGATACCGACGACAATCTCTTCGTCGAGCCTGTGGTATCAAAACCGTGGAACGCATGATTATTCATTGGCGAGGGGAATTGTATCCAGCGGATCGCTTACAAATGGACTTAGAATTGCAAATAGCGGAACGGGGTATTGGTACTGGCGGGGTGGTGATCCTGAAGATACTGATAATTGGGGAACACTGGAGTTAATCAATCTTGTAGAAAGAGTTGCTCGTGAATGGCGGCGACTTTATCCCGATTATCCAATTATTACTTCGATGGATATGAGTAGGAAAAATGGAGGAACATTTTTGCCTCACACACAACACGAGAATGGACTAGAATTGGATATGAGATATATTCGCAATGATGGTTCAAGCGGCGAAGTTGACTTTAATGTGAATCGCGGAGACTACAGTCAACAGAGAAGCCAAGCATTGATTGATCTTTTTCAAAACGAAAGTAGAGTGTATAAAATTCTCGTGGATTCTCGTGCAAATCTAACCGGATCAAAGATTCAAATTGTTAGTGGTCATCATCATCATTTTCACGTATGGTTATATGATCCTGACGGAAACAATTAAATAGAAAGGTAAATCGCTATGAAATACAAAAAAATACTATACTTATTGATTATTGTTTTTCAGACTAATTTGTTCTCTCAATCAGGCGTTTATAGCAACAAAATTTTCCTTTCTGGAAAGGATTATTTTTGGAACCTTGTTTTTGATGGCTGGGAAGGAAAACATTATGACTGGAGTCTGGATCGTAAAGTTTATGTGTACGATGATTCTTTACGTGGATTTCGGGAATATTTAAATCTTCCTGGAGTATGTCAGAGGGTTGTTCCAAATATTTACGGTAACAAGTTAGCTTTAATTTTCGTCCCGACTAGCGGAACGGATTTTGGCGAGCACCACTTGTTAGTATTAGATTCGATAGGTAAAAAAGTAATTGAAATCGCCAACGTTTTTGATTTCGAATGGTTACCTAGTAAGGATACATTAATATTCGTATCTGGTGAGTATAGTGAAACTAATGAAATTGGTGGTTTTACTCCAACTGGCACATGGATTCTTGATTTAAAAACCAAAGAATCCAAGAAAATATCTAATGAAGGATATTGGGTTTCAATCGATGAGAGATCGGAAACAATATTCATTGATGGCTACTGGAAGGTATATGCGTACGATTATTCCAAAGGAATTCTACGAGAAACTGATCTAAAAGGCAACAGGTTTTCCTCGGATAGAAAATATTACTACCGAACCATTGGGGGCTACTGGCCCATTAAAGTCTATGAAACTGCTACTAATTCTGTGCTCACAATATCGGCAATTGATACGATAGCTCAATATGCACAGTGGTTACCAGGAGGGTCGCACAGTCTTGTAGTTGGAGACCCAAACAAAGAGAAAAAGATTGTTAATATTAAGACTGGAACAGTGATTGGAAAGATCTCGGGAACGATTCTAGGATTCGATGAAAAGCGAAGACAGCATTTGGTTTTCAAAGATAAACGGCATTTGAAGCATCTCACGAAATCGAAATTGGAATGGGTTAAAATCGAATGACGATCACATCACACAACTATTTTATTCCACGGCGTGCACCATCCAGCAGGCGTTTGAGCAACGGCTTGCGGATTGCTAACATTGACACAGGTTATTGGTATTGATACGTTGGTGCTCCAAATGAAACAGATAACCGGGTTGAAACAGGAAATAAAATTATAAGAGGTAATTATGAAAAAATACAGTATTGTAATAATTATGGCATTAATAATTTTCTTTGTAATGAGTGATATATCACATGCGCAAATAGAACAGCCATTACCATCATTAATTATAAATGAAAATTTATCACATACTAAATCAGCACAAATTAAAGATAGCATAAATAATGTCTCATTATCAAAAACTAATATCCGCTTAGCACCTAATTCACTAATTTCAATAAAACACCCCTGGACTCCATCAACCCAAAATATTTATCTAATAAATGCAAATCTTACAACAGAACATATACAAAGAAGATTATTTTCAGATATTGCACAACTTGACTTAGAAGCAAGAAATATAAATGGCGACAATGATTATTCTGTTTCATTTACTTTAGACCCGATTTGGGATAGAATAGTTTATTCACAGAAGAACGGTAATTGGATAAAAACTTATGGTGGCCATACTGGTGATTATAGATTTTCTTCTCCAAAGGGAATGACAGTAGATGCAAGAGATACAATATTCGTTGCAGATTACTATAATGGAAAAATTGTAAAATTATATTACAATAATTCACAGAATAAGCTATTTTTTGTGTCTGCACTTACTATACCCGGACTGAATAGACCTGTTGATATATCAATTGAGCAAAGTGGAAAATATTGCTGTCCTGAATTAGATAGAATTTGGATAGCAGATGATGTTGCTGGAAAGATTGTTCAAATAAACCGCAGTGGGGTGGTACTAAGCACAATCGAATATTATACGGTTCCTGGGAAAGGTACATTTCGTCTCAATAAACCTATTAAGGTTCTTGCAAGAGAAAAAGATATAGTGGATTTAAAATACATTAGCTTCATAGATGAAGAAAGAAATGCTTTTATAGTTGCTTTTGCAGATAATATAGCTGGTACAAATATTACTGCTTATAGTTATACAGAATTTGATAAAAACATATCTAAACTTACAAGTATAGGTCTGGATATCAATTATGAGTATTGGGTTACCGATGAAAGAATGAAAGTGTTGCATAAGTTTAGCTATACTGGCGATTATCTAGCCTCTTTTGATAACGGGCATTTTACATCTCCACAAGGGATAAGCAGAGTGCCATTACGATTTACAAACAATGCTGCCTATGGCATTCCATATCTATATACTGCTGATAGATGGAGTAATACTACTGGTCTAAGAGGGTATTTACCTGGGGCCGATATTATTAATTTATCCATGCAAGAAACATCCAATTCTTTTAATTTTTCTTTTACATTAACAAACAAATGTCATTTAAAAGCAGAGATAATTAAATATTGGAACAACGATGTTTTATATACTTTCTGTAATAATGATGTAATGTCTGCAGGAAATTTTTCTTACACGATTAATAAATCCATATTAAATACGAATGAATTTAGATTTCGTATTTCAGCTATACCTTATTACAATTCCTATTATGGTGATTATCAGCAGAATTGGAAGACTTATATTATTAAATATCCTGAAAATATATTTGCACCAATCATTTCTAGTTTCACCCAATCACCTACACCAATTTATCGAGGTGATGCTGGTGTTGTGACTTGTGTTCTTTCGCAAGGCAATGGCAATATAACTTATGAGTGGTCATATTCGGGCTTGCCTGAAGGCGTCTCTGTATCATTTGAAGGTAACAGAGCAGTAATAGTAAATAATCAAAACAAAATTTAATAACCAAGAACCAAAGGGGCGATTATGCATAAACAAAAACATAAACTGCCGAATGCAGGTGTGAAATGAGAATACATATTGGTGTGGTGGTTTTGATTGGATCAATAGTTTTGCTGACATTCCGACAATTTGCCTTTGCACAAGACTTCAGAGTCAGCGAAACGAGTCACGCCCACTTCGGGCCATCACTTGCGGCCGATTCGACTGGGACCTTTGTTGTCGTATGGAGCGACGGTCGCAATTCCATTGAGAACGGCGGGCAAGATACTGGTACCGCGATATACGGACAGCGATTCGCTGCTGACGGCCTGCCAATTGGCGGCAACTTCAGAGTGAGCGAATCAGCGCTTGGAGGCGGACATCGAGTTCCTTCAATTAGCATGAGCAAGAACGGAGTTTTCGTCGTCTCATGGCATGGGCCGAGCGGCAGTGGCGTTTGGAGAGACGCAGACATTTACGCGAGAAGATACAACAACAATGGTACTCCCAGCGGCCCAAGTTTCAGGGTGAGTGATGACAGCGGAACAAGTGCTCAGATTGCTGCTGAGGTGCTCGTCCTTGATAATGGAAGCTTTGTGATAACATGGTTTGATCGTCGTGAAGGCCCCTTATTTTCTTATGCTCAATTCTACGACAGTACGGGCGCACCACGAGGAGTGAACTTCAGAGTAAATGCAAATGGGGCCCCAGGTATTGCATGGCTTGGAGGATTTGAGGATGGAAGGTTCTTTTTCATGTGGGCGGGGTACTTACACATTTACGGAGCTGATGGCTTGCCAACCTCCGGCATCGCTAACATTGGGAAAGATGTCTCTGCCATTGGGATTGGGATCGGAACAGATTCACTTCTTGTGGTTTGGGTATCATTTCCCCAATACAAGATTTTCATTCGTTTTTATAATACGCACGGCGTCGCACTCAGTGACAGTTTCAAAGTCAGAGATGATTTTAATAACCCAATGGGAATGATGACAGCAGCAAGGTCTACCAGTGGAGAAATAATTATCACATGGCAGGATCACAGAAACGACTTCCCTGGAGTTATCGGCGACGGCGACATCTACGCACAGCGATACAACAGGTGGTTAGCGCCCATAGGAACGAATTTTAAAGTTAACCACGAGTCCGAGGAACGTAGTCAACGAGATCCCTCCACTATTTTCTCACTAAGCAACTTCATTACTGTTTGGTGGGAAGATCAAACACCCGAACGATGTCCACCGCTTCCCCCCGACATTGTGGATCCACGGGGTATCACCCCCATCATAGGCACAATCCAGCCATTTGCCAACCCCACACCTGGGCAGGTCTTCGGTTGGAGAACCAAACGGAGCAAGTGTCCGCAACCTTCCCAGTTCGCATTACATCAGAATTACCCGAATCCATTCAACTCGGAAACTACAATTCCTTTTGATTTGCCACACGATGGTTTTGTCGACATCACTGTGTATGATTTACTTGGGAGGTCGGTTCAGCGCTTGGTTCATCACTCCTTTAAGGCTGGTCGATATCGAACAACATTCAACGCTACGGGGCTTTCGAGCGGGATTTATTTCTACCGTTTTACAACGGATCAATTCACTCAAAGTCGAGGGATGATACTAATAAAATGAAACTGGAAAGGAGGGTACGAGTATGAGAGTCAGAAAACCGACAAGCGGCAGGTAACCCTGCCGCTTGTCGGGAACACAGCACAATGCCGCTGTCAACAGTCCACCGCCTTTTGCGCAACGGCGGACTTTGTGCCATATAAATATGCGCAAAAGCAATCTTTTAATCAAATATTTCAAGGATATTGTTATGAAAATACAATTCAAAACTCACATTGCCATGGCCATCGCAAGATTAACATTGTTTGCCATGCTCTCTGTATCTCTCTCCGCCAGTGCTCAAGTCACTGTGCGCGACGGCATGGTGTTGGCTGATTATCTCACAGTCAAGTTCAAGATACCTGTTGTGGAGATGCCAATCGGTCAGAACCGAGCTACCGCTTCGGACTTCAAGTCATCAATGCAACATATACGCTCGTTCTTCACTCGATTCGGTACCGATGTAGTCTTTGAAAAAGTGATAGAGCATGCAAGAGCCGAAGACACCCTGTACGTTACTCCTTCTGGTGAGGTCAAGAGGCTGCATGATTGGTCGCAAGTATTCAAAGTGGTATTCCCACAACCCGTAGATGTTTGGAAAACCATAAAAGAACTTCAGAAACTCACTGAGGTCGAGTACGCTCAGCCTCCAATCCAAGTCGTTTCTGATCTCACGCCAAATGATCTACACCTCGCTGGTAATCAGTGGTATCTCCCGAAGATCCGAGCCGAACAAGCATGGGACATTACTACGGGTAGCGCCAGCATTAGAATCGCCTTGATTGAGCGTGGGGTTGCTCCACATAACGACTTGGCAAACAAATTGGTTGCTGGTGAAACCGGCTCAACCGGGGATCATGGTGTCATGGTCGCTGGGGTAGCAGGTGCTGCGACAAACAACAATCTCGGAATTGCCAGTCTCGGATGGAATGTTCTCCTCGTTCCCATGAACCGCACCAATGAAACTGGTGTAGATGCAGACACTCGAAACGCCGCTAACCCCGGAGGAGTACATCGCGCAAATATAATCAACTGCAGTTTCAAGACTGTCACCACACTACCAGATGGAAGAACTCAATCATACAATTATCCAAGTATGCAATATGCTGTCGAAGATGCTCAGGCTTGGGGGGCGTTAGTTGTAGCGAGCGCTGGCAATCCACCTCCTTCAAATGATGCTGATGTCGTGCCCTACACACAGTGGCCTGCGGCTTATTCAGGAGTCATTGCTGTGAGCGCAACCAACAGTGCAGACCAGTTTCCGTCAGGCTACAATTATGGCAACCACGTTGATGTCAGCGGGCCTGCCATCGACATACAAACACTCTATCTCAACAACAGCTATATTCGTATGGACGGGACATCATTTTCTGCGCCTCTCACATCCGCAATTGCCGCTCTTATCTGGTCTGTCAATTCCAATCTTACCGCAACTCAAGTAGCCAACATCATTACTTCATCGGCTGACGATCTGGGCCCAGCAGGTTGGGATGTCCACTTCGGTTACGGCCGCATCAATGCCTTTCGTGCCGCGGCACAGGCAGCTCCCCCGTCATCTCCGGCTTCTCCCCACCCAGCCCCATAACCGTCTATGAAGGAACCTCGGTGAATGTCTACGTTGTGCTCTCGCAAGGCAGTGGCGATATCTCCTACAGCTGGAGCGCCTATGACTTTCCCGCTGGTGCCCGGCTCGATGCCTATGGAGCCTCCGCACTGATCAGCTACTATCCTTCCTACGGGAAGCTGCACCTAAGCGGCGACGATCAGACGATGATACCCGTGCCGTATATCACCTGTACGGCGCAAAATGCTGCCGGCTCATCGACGGCTGGGGCAGCTGTTCACTTCCTCCGCTACGGCTACGGCTGCCCAACGCTTGCTTTTAATTCAAATGGTTTATTTGAAGATGAAAATCCATTACTTATTACATCACTGAGCAATCCTAATATAGATGTAATAGATTACTATCTCATTAATACTCCGATACAACCAGGAAATGATAAGATCAAACTTGTAATCCACGAACCGCAAACAGAACATACGTTTTTAGACCAGGTTGAATTGTATAAAGTCAAAATTAAAAAAGATGAATTCACCGCAGTTACGGATGAAGGTGAAATTGTTAACTATAAAAAGTCAAACAAGCGGTTTAAGATCACCCTTAATGGCAAAACAGATTTAACAAACATTTTATTCGATTTAGACGGAAATAAAATTGCGTTGAAACCTGGTGATGTTTTATTAATAGAAAAGCCTTCAACGACTCGGGATGGAGAGGAAGAATATATGGTAATGGGTGGTGAAGTGCCACATCCTCCACAGAAAAAAGTTGCTGGCAGAATAAAAGATAATACCGTATCAAAAAATGAAAAGGAACAACTTTTAACAATGAACAATGGGTTCCAATTACGTCCAAATCTAAGCATCATCTGTAAAAAGCTGAACAACACTGGGAACACTTTCGAAGTTAATATAAGTCAAAAAATAAATCTTGATTATCTCGCAATTATAAAAAATCTTAAAACCGCAAAAGTAACAAACCTTAAGATTGTCAGTGCAGTTCACAACTCAGACGGTGATATAAAGAATAAGATCCTATTCAAGGATAATATCTATGGAGAAATATTACCGTCAGAAAATATTTTCTTCACTTTCAATGATGATAATTCAGCATCTGAGAAATCAGCATTTATCATAAAATCCGTTGGGAGATACAGCACAATTGGTAATAAAAATACCTCGAAAAGCACATCACAATTTGATAAGTTATTTTCATATAAGCTTGAACAAAATCATCCAAACCCATTCAATCCAACAACTAAAATTAAATATTCAATAAGAGAACAAGGTTTGGTAACTCTTAAAGTTTACGATTTACTGGGCAAAGAAATCACAACACTCATTAATGAACCAAAAGAAGCTGGTGATTATGAAGTAGAGTTCAATGCAAATAAATATGGATTAAGTTCAGGAATTTACTTGTATCGACTTGTGGTGAGCGGAGCGAATCCATTGACTTCGGGTTCGTTTACTTCGACAAAGAAATTTGTTTATCTACGGTAGTTATAAAAAGATGCCATTCCGACTTGTCGGAATGGCATCTTTAACTAAGAGACGCGCTGCAGTGCGTCTCTACCTAAAATTTAGAAAATACGTTCTTCCAGAATTGAGTTTCTTACTATATCTATTAGAAACACATTTTAAAAAAGTGCCAAGTCAAATCCAGACCCGAGTTCTTATTAAAATTTTAATTGCACCCAAAATAAAAATCATACTATTTGCTCAAAAACATCCTCTATCGATTTGAAGCTGTTTTTTTGAACGAACTCATCAATGTTTTTTTCAAACGAGCTTTTATCTATTAAAGAAAAATATTTAATTATTCCTTCAGCGAGTGCATCTGGATCGTTCGGCTCAACAATAAATCCGGTCTTCCCTTCTTCAACTAATTCAGGCAGCCCGCCGACGTTTGTTACAACAACGGGACGCTTAAAACCGTAAGCAATGTTCAAAATACCGCTCTGGGTTGCAGATTTATATGGAAGCACAACCAGATCAGAAGCTGTGTAATACAATCCAACGTCTTCATTCGGAACGAACTCAGCGATGATCTTTACGTTTTTACCCAGTTCAAGCTTTTCAATTTCATTCAGGTATTTATCTTTCTCTTCATAAAATTCGCCGACTATCAAAAGAACTGTATCATTATCATACTTCAAAACTTTCGGCATTGCTTCGATCAAGTTCATCAATCCTTTGTAGGCACGGATATAACCAAAGAATAAGATCACATTTTTATCAACAGACAAATTAATCTTCTCTCTTGCTGTTACTTTGGTGATCGAACTGTCGAACTGATAGCAGTCATATATCGGGAGAGATGAACGAAAAACTTTTTTATCCGGATAGAGTTCTTTAATTTCTTTTTCAACCACTTCAGAGAGAACTAAAAATTTATCAGCATGACGCAAAGCAATATTGGTCAAGAAAGAATCGACAAAGCGAGCTTCGTGTGAGATAATGTTCTCAGCAATAAATAAAGTTTTTCCAGGAAATGATTTTTTTAGTCTTCCCGCAATGAAATTGAACGCCATTCCGAAAAATGGATTGTACCAGATGAAAGCGATCAAATCAGGATTTAACTGCTTTATTTTCCTCACAGCTTTGAACCATGTTAATGGATTCGTTGAGTTGATTATCCTCTCGGATGGATGAGTTTTAACACCGACCTGACTTATATCTTCCTGCCGCGATCCGGGAAAAAGGAACTTCGGATAGAGCTTGGTGAAATTGATAACGTGAACATTGTACTTATCCGACAAAGCAGAATAAAGGTGAGCAACAAACAAAGCATTCCCGCCGCGGTAAGGATACGCCGGCCCGATTAGACAAATTTTTTTCTTCATAGCTCTAATTTGATAATTAACATATGATTCAGCAACTGATATTTCAGATTCGCATCCGTAACAACGTGCATCACTGAATATTTGTCATTCAAGATTTTCGGAAAGTTATATTTATTCTCAGGAAACGGTTTTAAAAAATAGTCACAGAGGTATTCGATCTTATATTTTTTCAAATAATTAAGGTATCCATTCTCTCCGTGGCGAAATGCAGTTAGAAGTTCGTCGTTATTTACCATCCCGTCCAGATTAACAAAACGCATTTGTGTGAAGTAAGAAAGAATTCCTGTATTCGCCGAACCGAGAATCTTTTCAGAGGGAATATTTTCCTTTATCCATTGACTCGATTTGTAAACAAGCGTTTGCTCATGCTGTGCCGTAAAAATTTGTCTCGCGGCAAAAATATATGCGGCAATTAGTAAAATCATCACTGAAATGGAAAATCTATTCCAGATTGGTTTTATATTAGTTCGGTTACGAATCCATTTGTTATTTAATTCATCGACAATCAAACCGAAGAAAAGTGCTGCAGTAATTATTTCCGGTAGAAAATAATAGAAACGATATTCCCAAAAGTAAAGCGTGTAAAATGAGTACTGAAATAACAAGAACAGAAAGAGAAATCCAAGTCCCTTAAATCTTGAAAGAAGCTGATGCAGAAGTTTCGATTTGAAGAGATAGATAATTATTACTGCAAGAAATATTAATCCGACGACGACAAAAATTTGTTCAACTAATCCAAAACCTCTGTGAAGGAAAAGATCGAAATTGAACGGGAAGAAAAATCTTTTCAGCTCATACAGGACAAAATCAAATGAAAAGTAACTCCCGACCTCATTTAAAACCATTTTATGATTATGAAAAACTTTTGCCCTCCCGCTGATCGGCACAAAGTGTCCGAAAACAATTTGATTATAGATCAAGTATGGAACAAAAATCAACGAAAATCCGAAACCTGCGAAGAAAATTTTTTTTACTCTTTCGGACAAACTAAATGACTTTTTGAACAAGACATATAAAGCAAATGCAATAATTAGAAAAGCTCCATCAAGACGCGAAAGTGCCGCAAGTGAAATCAATATCCCAAAAATGAAATCATTTCTGTTCGAATTATTTTCTCTGTTATTTAAGAAGTAAAGCAGGGCTAAAACAAGAAAGAACCAGTAAAGATTCGTCTCGAGACTTTTAAAATTTATTGCGATGAAAACCGGATTGAGATAAAGAAAAGTTACCGTCATCACGGCAGCAAGCTTCGATTTATTGCTCAATCTTAGCATCAAATGATATGTTAGTATTGCAGCAAGTAAGTTTATAATTGTTAGAATAATTTGCCCAAAAATCACCGGCAGTAAAATTTCTGTTGAAGAAAATAATGAATAGATGATTATTAATGGCAGCATCACCAACGGCTGATAACCATTCGTCAGAGTCAGCTGATCGAAAGTTGAACCGTATCCGTTTGCAATATTTTGAGCGATACGGAAATAATAGTAACTATCGTCCGAAGAAATTCCATGAATGATCGAATATTCCAGAGAGACGGAAAAGATAATCCTAACAATAAATCCTACAGCAAGAACAATCCACAGGGAAATCGGAATCTCTTTGAGACTAATTAAATTAGTTCTATTTGTCATTCTGAACGAATCCCGACTTGTCGGGAGAAGTGAAGAATCTAATTGTACATCAAAAATTTTGTTTTTGAGATTCTTCGCAGAGTTTACACTGAGCGAAGCGAATGTGCTCAGAATGACACGAAAAGGAATTTTAAATGATTTCATCAAATCCAAATATCTTAGATCACCTAACTAATTTATACAACACAGCAGGAGGGTACGACATGTAAGTAACAGGTATCAAATCTTGCTTCTCGGCCTGCCAGTTGAGGAGATTATAAAATTTTTGCTGTTCGTTTTGATTTGTTGTGTATGACATTAAAGTTTGGGCTTCGAAAGAACTGACAAAAAAGTAGTCCGCTTTTTTCTGTTTCATCCAGGTGAGTAAGCTGTCGTATGTGCTTACATAGGGAATTTTTCTGTAAGACATGTTAAGATAATATCCGATGTGGGGTTTGCGTGCGATAACCCAGTTCGCCTCTGTTTTTATGCTGTCAGGTGCAGCTTGGGAAATTGCAAGAACTTCCTGCGGTCCGAAATCTATTTGCTTCGAATTGTGAGTGATCCCCTCGACAAGCGACCAGCAAAAGACAACACTGAAGATCAATAAAGATAATTTCAGCCCTCCAACTTTAATTTTATCTAATTGATCGAGATTCAAAAGCAAAAGCACTATAAGAGCATAACCACTAATAAGAAAAAGAGAAAACCGTTCGCTGTAAAACGCCGGAAGTAGTATTAAGAAAGCAAAAAGAATATTTATCAAAAAGAAAACCTGGTTCTTCACATATTTTCTTTTGAACAATGCTATGATCCCAATTACAAGCACAACAGCAAATGGAATTGAGAGAAGCTTTTCCAGATCGCCGACAAAGTTTTCGTAAAAATTTATCACGAAAATTTCTTTTAGAAAATGGAACGGATCGCGCAAAAACACATCTGCCATCGAATTGAATTTTGGGGATTCGACTGCTTGAAAATAATCCCAGCTCATCTTTCCCTGTCCAAAAAGTTCCCATGCTATGTTTGTGAAATTCCGATCGTAGAAAAAATCTCCCTTGTGAATGTATTTATAAATTGACCAGGGGATATTAAGGAGTAAAAACCCGCCAATGTAAATTAATGAGTGCTGAAAAATTTTCTTCCAGTGTCTTGAAGTATATTTAATTCCGACAAAACAGAACAGTGCAGCGGCAGGTAAAAACAATCCGTTTGTACGTGTTAGAAACGCAAGCGAGGCGAACAATCCGGCGAGAAAGAGATAAGAGAGTTTAAGTTCCTTCCCTTTAACTAAAAAGTAAATCGAGATCATCGCAAGAGCACAGAAGAAGAGATCAGTTCCTGCAGAATACGAATATTGAATGAATACGGAATTCGACATCATGAGCAGTACGACTCCAAAAGCAATTTGCGGAGTGTAGATTTTCTCGACCGTCTTATATGTGAAAAACAAAAATACAGAAGCGGAAACAACACAAATTATCACGCCCAAAGCAAAATAATCCTTGAAGATGAAACCAAGTAGAGCGAGAAATACAGGATAGAGCGGACCTTTATATCCTTCAATTATCAAATTCCCTTTCAGAAATTCTTTCGCTTCGTAAACCATTCCTTCATAAAAATCCGTCTCCACACCATAGTCGCCAATCGTATGATAATTGAGGCTGACTATGAGCATTACTACGAAATAGAATCCCGAAAGTATGTAGGGAAATCTCGGGTCCACCAATAGTGAATTTATAAAATCAAAAATGCCTGATGAATTCTTCTCTTTAACATTTTTTGCGAAATGTTTCTTTTTGGAAGTCTTAGCCATATGAAAACGATTCGATTAGGGCTTAATTGACTTGATGATGTAATCTTCGTGAGTTTGAGAGTTATGTGCTATCATTTCACCGACCAGCCCGATCGTAATTGTCTGGACACCGAGAAGTATCAGCAGAATTCCAAGCCACAGCATTGGACGATTTGTAAGATACGTTTGCTTGAAAATCCACTCGATCACAAGCCAAAGATCAATTATGAATCCGGTCATAAAAAGAAGCACACCAATAGTCCCAAAGAAATGAAGCGGACGTTTTAAATATCTTGTAGTGAATGAGATCGTGATCAAATCGAGAAAACCTTTTATGAACCGGCTTGAACCGAATTTTGTTTTACCATATCTGCGCGGATGATGCTGAACAACAATTTCACCGACTTTGAATCCGTTCCAGTGTGCAAGCACGGGAAGATAACGGTGCATCTCACCATAAACTTTAATTCGATCAACAACTTCTTTGCGGTACATTTTCAATCCGCAATTGAAATCGTGAATTTTTATTCCCGTCATTTTTGAAGTCACGTAATTAAAAAACTTTGAAGTAGTTTTTTTAATGAACGGATCAAATCTTACCTTTTTCCAACCTGAAACTAAATCATACCCTTCATCAATTTTTTTCATGAGATTTGGGATTTCACGCGGATCATCCTGAAGATCGGCATCCATAGTAACAATTACATCGCCGGTTGCTTGTTTAAATCCTATTGCGAGGGCAGCGGATTTACCGTAATTCTTTTGAAACTGTATCAGCTTGATGTTCTTATCTCCCTTTTTCAGTGAGTTAATTGCATCGAGAGATTTATCTGTACTGCCATCATCCACGAAAATGATTTCGTATTGAATATTTCGTAAAGTGGACATGACTTTTTTAATTTCGAGAGTTAGAGGTCTTAGACTGTCTTCTTCGTTCAGCAGAGGAACAACAATCGATATTTTTTTAATGAAGCTTGATTTAGTGTATGAATCGGAAGAATATTTTTTTCTATAATGCGAACGATAATAAAAACGTCTCTTTTTCTTGCCATCATTTTGCTGCGTTTCAGCAGTCGTTTTTGAGTCTTGTGTATTGTCTGCCATTCTATTACAAAATTTGTTAATAATTCAATTCAAAATAGTTCATTTGGTTTTGAAAAGCAACGAAGCAAGACAGGTGATTTCTTGTAGTAATAATCGAAGTTATACAATTTTGAAAGACTAATACCGAAATCCGAAACTCTAAACAATTTCGAATTACTGATTCACAAAACGAAATTCAAAAGATACATTTATTATTAGTTTTTCCTGCCATATCATAGCATTGTCGTGGCGGGGATGTTTTGAGATTAGTCCGTCAATTGACGGATTGTTTAGAAATTAGAAACCTGTTTGCCGCCAGGCAGATTCGGATTTAGTCCGTCAGTTGATGGATACAGCTTCTTACAGCGTTCTAAATGATTTTGCATAATCCCATTAGTATCACTACTGTCCAAAGTAATTTTTATTGAGATAAAAATATTCGTTTACAGAATTATCTTTAATGATTTTTGTTAAATTTAAACTCAACCCCCTGTCCCCCTTCTCTTCCGAAGAGAAGGGGGAGTATGGGGGATGAGTTGTTATTTTACCCTCAAATAATATTCTTATAACATGTTTTTTAACTATAATTTTTTATTCTTTTAGTAAAACAAGATTTATTTGGGACAGATATGCACACGGATCAATTTATCGTCAACAATTTCACCTGAATGTTATTTCTAATTATTTTATATTGAGCCGCAATATTGCAATGACAAAAAAGGAATACGATGAAAATTATTTTCTCCTCAATATTAATAGTTTTAGTAACAACCGCTTTGATTCATGCACAAACTGAAAACGAATTTATAGAATTTTACTGCTCTAAGCCGAATGTCGTTCAGAGGCTGGATAAGATTTCCCTTCAGCCGCATGAGTATGACGTGATTTATTATGATATCTATCTCGATTGGTATCAGGTATTGAAGAATGTGAACCGAAATTACAGCGGGAATGTTTTAATCCGTGCGAAAGTTGATACGGTTAACTCGCTGAATCAGATCAAAGTCAACTGCGGATTATCGGTCGATAGCGTTACGCAAAACGGAGCGATCATTCCCTATTCTCTTGCGTCAAATGTTTTGACCATTAATTTGAATCGAACCTACAATAAAGGTGAAATCTTTGAAGTAAAAATTTATTTCAGGAGGACACGAAGCGACAACCTTGGATTTTATTACTATGCACAATCATCGCAGACTTTTGAAAATCTTGCTTACACAATGACCGAGCCATCAGATGCCCGATTTTGGTTCCCGTGTTACGATGATCCATCCGACAAAGCTGACTCTGCAAGAATTACAATTAAGGTCCCAAACGGTTACTCAGCCGGTTCGAACGGATTACTTCGCTCCAAGACTACAATCGGCGATTCAACTACTTTTATTTGGATTGAGAATCATCCCATAACAACTTATTTGCTTGTAGTAACAGCTTCGAAATATTCGAGCTTTTCTCAATTTTATAATTCAAATTTTCCTCCGAATGAACAGATCGAAGTACAGCATTACTTCTGGAAATCAGATTCGACTCAAGCCGTATACGTTGCTCGAAACATCCCGACAATGATGCAATGCTTTGAAGCTTACTATGGGAAATATCCATTTGTGAAATACGGGCATGCATATGTTCAACCTTTTTCTTTTGGTGGGATGGAACATCAAACTCTTTCAACAATTCATCGAAACTGGCTCACACATGATGCGCAAAGCGGAATCGCTCACGAATTAGCTCATATGTGGTGGGGCGATCTTGTAACCTGCGAAACCTGGAAAGATATTTGGCTCAATGAAGGATTCGCAACTTTCTCTGAAGACCTTTATCGTGAATACACTCAAGGAAAAGATATTTACTTTGCCAGTATGAATGTAAAAGCAAATTTTTATTACAGCAATAATCCAGGTTATGCAATTTATAATCCGGCATATATTTTTAATGCGGCTATTTCATATTATAAAGGTGCTCTTGTTCTTAACATGATGCGTTTCGTTTTGGGAGATTCGCTCTTCTTCAAATCTCTAATGGATTATAAGAATCAGCACCTTTATTCGACTGCGACTACAAATGATTTCAAAAACTCTGTCTCAGCAACGATAGGTTCAGATTTTTCTTATTTCATTAATCAGTGGATCTATCAACCGAATCATCCGCAATATGTTTACAACTGGAATGTACAGAGTAATCAAACGGGAGTTTATTCTCTGAATGTTTTTCTAAAACAAAAGCAGACTCACTATCCACTTTATAAAATGCCGTTCGAAATAAAAGTTCAATTTGCTGATGGCGATACAACCGTAAGAGTTATGAATGACGCCATCGATCAAAGTTTCTTATTCGTCTTTTCAAAATCTCCAACGAATATTATAATGGACCCGAAGAATTATATTCTGAAACAAATCAATCGAGACATAACTCTCGACACGGGAAGTTCCTCAATTATTAAAGGATTTTATCTGTATCAGAATTATCCGAATCCATTTAATCCGAATACAGTCATCAGTTGGCAGTCCCCAGTCCGCCGTCATATTACATTAAAAGTTTATGATATTCTTGGGAGAGAAGTTGCTACGCTTGTAGATGAAGTAAAAGAGACTGGAATTCACCATTTTCCATTTTCCATTATACATTATCCATTGACCAGCGGTGTATACTTCTACCAATTGCGTGCAGGTAATCCTTCGGCAAGCTCCCCGAAGGGGCAGGCAGGACAAGTTTTTGTAGAAACAAAAAAAATGATTTTAGCGAAGTGAGATTTGAGAGTGAATGGTGAATAGGCAATCGCCTGCCCGCCGCAATCCGCCTTCTTAAGTTGATAGTCGAAGGATGAAGGCGGGTGAAAAGTGAATAGGCGTGGAGGTTTTATTCTATTGGCTATTGACTCTTTTCTCAACCTTCGCCTTCACCTCTCCGAAGGAATCCTTTGGACAGCCTTAACCTTAAATTACATTCAAAGATTTTTATTGACAGTAGTTTTTTCATTTGTTAGTATGCGGTTGGAAGAACCAAATAATGATTACGGCTTCACCACAAATCGGGCAAAAACCAAAACTTCTGGATGAAGTGAGATCAATTCTGCGCACAGCTCATTACAGTAAGAGCACCGAAGGAAGTTACACATCCTGGATAAAACAATTCATAATCTTCAATAACAAAACCCACCCTGAAACTTTAGGTGCTGAAGAAATCAAAAAGTTCATCACTTACCTTGCGAACGAAAGGAACGTCTCATCATCGACTCAAAACCAAGCACTGAATGCAATTTTATTCCTGTATAAAAATGTAGTTAAAAAAGAAATAGATTTTGTTGGTGGGTTAAAATATGTAAAACGAATAAAGCACTTACCTGTTGTTTTTTCCAGAAATGAAGCGAGTGAAATTATTAAAAATCTTGAAGGTACGATTAAACTTATTGTTAGCTTACTATATGGTAGTGGGATGAGATTGGGCGAAGTATTAAGTTTAAGAGTAAAAGACATTGATTTTGAAATGAATCACATAATTGTTCGTGACGGAAAGGGCGAACAAGATAGAATTACAGTTCTTCCTCAAAAATTAATACCATTGCTTAAAGATCATATTCGAAAAGTAAAGAATTTGCATGATAAAGATTTAAAAGATGGATTAGGGCGGACTAAATTACCATATGCTTTAGCCAAAAAATATGTAAACGCTGATAAAGATTTTGGGTGGCAGTATGTATTTCCTGCGAGCAGTTTTGTTTACGATAAAGAGAATAAATTAAAGTTTCGTTACCACATTCATGAAAGCGTGATCCAAAAAGCAGTGAAAAGAGCAGTAAAATCTGCTGGCATTGTAAAACCGGGAAGCCCGCATAGTTTTCGACATAGTTTTGCAACTCATCTTTTAGATTCCGGGCAAGACATTAGAACAGTACAAGAGCTTTTAGGACATAAGTCAGTTAAAACCACAATGGTTTATACACATGTTTTAAAAACAGTAATGGGTGTTAAAAGTCCGCTGGATAGTATTCTTTAATATTGGGAATGTTATCCCGCAAGAAAGCAAGAAAATGAAATGAAAATTAAGTTTTTATTAAAATATAGTATTCCAACCGCCAGAATACTATCAAGCATTATGGCGGGTTAACTAATAGTTATATTGCTAAGAGGTGAATATGGATATTAAAGAAATTGCGAACCTTATCAATACATTGTCATTGAATTATAAAAGTGGCAATCTTCAAAATATCAGAAAGGAATTAAAAGGATTATCCAAAATTGCTTCAAAAGGTATTTTCGATTACCGAACCATTTTTGATTCTTATGCTTTTCACGTTGGCGGGAGAACAGAATTTCAATTCAACATTGGCTATGAAAAAGAGCTGAGTATATTTCGCTTTGGAATAGCATTTTCATTAGAGCAAAGTCAAACCCTTCCTGATATTGAAGTATTATTTCCTAAGGTTGATAGATTCAATCTATATTTTAAGTCCAATCCATTTATATTATCCGAAATGCAAATGTGGTATTACGATATTAATGGTCGAAGCAAAAATTCCAAAGTAAATACAATACCAAATGAATTGAAGAAAAATCACACCTTTATTTTTATTGGCAAATATTTCTCCAAAGAGACTCACGAAATCACAAAAGAAGATTGCGCAAATATATTAGAAACATTTGACGACCTTTTAGATTTATACATCTATGTTGAAAACGAAAAAGGGAAAAAGATTTTAGAAGATTACTCTGGTGAGTTTGTTTTCAAGCAGGGCATAAATGAATTTCAGAAGCAATATTTTGTCAATCAAGTATCTCAAAACAGAACTGTTGATGCTATTCATAAGTTAATGCAAGAAAATATTTATAATAATCTTATCAAGAGATATGGTAAGCTAAATGTCGGAGTAGAAAACAGTTCCGGTTATGGAACGCACATTGATTTAGTTGTAAACGATAACAGCAACTATACTTTCTATGAAATAAAAACAAGTAATTCCATTCGGAAATGTATTCGCGAAGCATTGCCTCAACTTCTTGAGTATGCTTATTACCCTAAAAGAAATATTGCATCTAAATTAATCATAGTATCTGAAAATGAAATTACAAATGATGCTAAAGATTATTTAAATAAGTTGCGAAAAGATTTCTCTATTCCAATTTACTATCAACAATATAATTCAATAAAAAAGGATTTGGAAAACGAATTATACTAAACGCAATATAACCAGTGGCTCAAGGCGACAGCGTTTTCGCATTCGGCATTTTTGAAGTTTTAGAGTTGGTCGTTCCGTGTCAGCATTGTTGTTCAAGGTAGTTTTGCTGTGAAAGATTTTTCTAATTATAAAAATTGTTTAACAAGTTCGGCATTGTAGTTATGGGCTGCGCCTTAGCCACAACGCCGTTATAAAGCTAAGAATAGTGAGTTAAATGGATGCAGTAAATTTAGACAAGATTGATAAAATGTCACTGATAACGTTTCAGAATTGTTTACGACTACATCTTGATTCAATAGTTATGTTCAACAATAAATCATTTCCGTCTGCTTATTATTTATCAATTATTTCTTTAGAAGAATTAGGAAAAATATTTATTCTCGCAGATTTTTTATTCAACTCAAGAGTAAATGGACGTTTTAATGAATATAAAGACCCTGAATTGTTAAAGATATTCGGGGATAATTTTGAAGAAGGATATTTTAGACAGACTGTTTACAATCATCATAGGAAACAATATAATTTTGTTAGGACTTTTGATTCAGATTATAAGCCTACAAATAAGTATTACAAGGATCTCTTAAACGGCTTGATCGAACAGAAAAAACAAAATTCTCTTTATGTGGGGCTGAAAAGAAATAAAAGTAAAATTGATATGAACAGCAGAATCATAAATCCAAATAAAATATCTGTCTCATCCGTATTTAAACAAATTGAGTTAATGCATAAGAGCATATTAGAATTGATAATTTGTGTAGGCAAAGAATTCTGGACAACTGATTCTGACAATCTTGATGAATATTTGAATGAACAAATGTATTATGACATTAAACCAAGGTGGGAAATAAAAAAGAAAAGTTTTATTAAAAGACTTGAAAAGTTAGAAGTTAGTTAAATAGAAACGCTTTATAACCAGCCAATCAAGCGGACGCTGTTTTCGCTCTTGGCATTTTGAAATTTTTGTGTTAGTCGTTCCGTGTCAGCATTGTTGTTCAAGGTAGTTTTGCTATGAAAAATTTTCTAATTATAAAAATTGTTTAATAAATTCGGCATTGTTGTTCTGGGCTGCGGCTTAGTTGCGATGCCGTTAGGCGCTAAAAAATAATAAGGAGGAGTAATGAAGATTAGGTGTCGTACTTGCGGTCACTCCGAGAAGACGTCTCTGGGGTTCTTCGTGAAGCTAATTGGGGGTGCAATGCCTATCGGGGGGTTCTGGGCTTGGGTTGCGTATATTTTCGCGGGTACAGGGTTTGCACTGCCGATCGTGATCGCCATTATCACGGGGGGGGATTGCGATGCTTGTGTTCAAGGACGAGATCGTCCAATGGATCACAAATAGAGGATACAAATGTCCCAATTGTGGCAATGTGAACTGGGGAGTTTAGTTCGCCGGTTCCGTCGAAATTTGGGTTGCTTGTAACATCGTTGCCCGTAATCTGGGGTATGGTATATGTGCTGATGCACAACGGCCGTTGGCGGACGCGCCTAACAACAAAATCCAGCCGACCGCCAAAAGCGGCGGCTTAAAAACAACGCCGTTATACTGGTAAATGTATTTGCAAAATATATTACTTTAAATTAGCTTTAAACATGATTTCAAACGACGATAAATATCGCTTAGTTGAATTAGCAAAAAAGTATGATGTCTCAAAACTATATCTTTTTGGATCCAACCTTGAACCCGAGAGAGAATCAAAGGATATAGATTTAGCAGTTGAAGGAATTGCTGATTCACTTTTTTTTAAGTTCTACAGTGAATTGATTTTTGCTCTTTCTAAACCTGTTGATTTGATTGATCTCGATAAAAAATCTTTATTAAATACCATGGTTAAGTCTGAAGGTGTCTTGATATATGGCTAGTCTGTCAATAAGAATCCAAGTTGAACTGGAAAATATTGATAATCTTTTCAAAGAAATGCCTTCACATTCAAAACTCCCTCGTTTGTCTCCTTTAGAATTAGCTGGTGTTGCAGCCTTATTGCATAATTTCTATAACGGTATTGAGAATATATTAAAACAAATTTTTATTGCTCAAAATCTTTCTTTACCCGAAGGTAACTCTTGGCATAAAGAATTAATTGAGAAAGCAGTAAAAGAGAAAATAATTTCTGAGGAATGTAAAAATTATTTGGGGCAATATTTAGCCTTCCGTCATTTCTTTAGTCACACCTATGCACTAGATTTATATCCATATAAATTAGAACCATTAGTTGAGAATTCGGAAAATCTTTATACACTATTTAAAAATGAAATAAGTATTTATTTATAGATAACCAACTCGTATAACAAGCCAATCAAGCGGACGCCCCCGACAAGCCCGCCTGCCTCATGTCATCTGAATACGCGGGCAGGTCGGGGCAGGCTGTTTTCGCATTTGGCATTTTATAAGTTTTAGGGTTAGTCGTTCCGTTTCGGCTAACTTGTTAGAGGTTGTCGTACTAATTAAATAATTTGCAAACTGCGCTTACGATGAAAGTTAAGCACAGTTTGCTAAATCATCGGCAGTTGTTTTTTAAGTGGCATCGCTGTTCTGGGGCGCCGCTTATCGGCAACGCCGTTATATTAAACAGGGTAGAGAATGGAAATACAATATTTGTTTGTTGATGGTGGATGTTTGCGGGAGACTTTGGCAGACTACTCGTTACGCTTTTTTGATGGTGATAAGATAGAATTCGATTATGAAAGATTAGGGAGAGAATATCAAAAAGTATTTTATTACGATTCACCACCACCCAAAAATAGTGATGAAAAGGAGGCAGAATATCAAGAAAGGATTACCCCCGAGCTTGAGTTTTTCTCACAGTTAAATTTACTCGATGGATTTCACGTGTACGAAGGTATATCTAGACGTAGAAGAAAAAAAGTTGAGCAAAAAAAAGTGGATATAATGATTGCTGTAGATATGCTTAATCATTCATTCAGAAAAAATATGTCAAAGGCGACTCTTCTAACATCCGATTTAGATTTTAAACCTTTAATCGAAGCACTCGTTGATAATGGGATGTATATAAATCTTTGGTATCCTCTCAATAGAACAAATATAGAATTAATTCAATCTGCGGATTCAAGTAAAAAATTGGATTTGCACGCTGTCTATGATTATTGCACTCCAAGCTTTAAACAATCACATTACATTCCAAAAGGGAGTAATAAGATTGGTCAAGATTTATTCAATGTCACAAAAATCGGAGATATAAAAAATAGATTTGGTATTGAGGGTGAAATATTTAAAGCAAATGATCGGCTTACTCATTATTTGTTATTTAAAACTTATTATAATGAAAAAGCTTACACTCATTTGGAGTTTGAGAATATCGACAAACTAAAAGCATATTTTGATGAATATTCTTATCCGAACCAAAAAGTTTAATATAACAAGCCAATCAAGCGGACGCCGTTTTCGCATTTGGCATTTGTGCAATTTAAATGTTTGTTGTTCCGTTTCAGCATTGTTGTTCATCATGCTTTGTAAATGAAAGTTTGTTCTAATAAAAAAATATTTTAATAAAAGTTGCATTGTTGTGTTGGGCTTCGGCTTAGGCACAAGAACGTTATACGCTCTTTATATAATTAGAGGTTTATATGAGATTAACAGAAAAATATAATTGGAGCGGTGCTCAAAACCTTAGCTCTAAATCATTCACTTGTGGACATTGTGGAAAACCAATCGCTTCGCAATTTGGATATACGGCTCAAAGCGTCCAAGCTTTCCCAAATATTGGACATAAAAATGTGCAAATTTATATCTGCCACTTTTGTTCTCGTCCTACTTATTTTGATTGGGATGGTGAGCAAATTCCTGGAAGTGCATACGGTAATTCCGTTGATAACATCGATGATGAATCTATTGAAAAATTATTTCAAGAAGCTAGAGGGACCACATCATCAAATTGTTTTACTGCAACAGTTTTATGCTGCCGCAAAATTTTGATGCATATTTCGGTTTCAAAAGGAGCCGAAGAAAATAAATCCTTTGCATATTATGTAAAATATTTATCCGATAATCATTTTGTCCCTCCTGGTGCTCAAGCTTGGGTTGATCATATTAGAAAAAAGGGAAATGAAGCGAACCACGAAATCAGTATTATGAGCCCGGATGATGCTAAAGAATTATTAGATTTTTGTGAAATGTTATTGAAAATTATTTATGAATTTCCTGCAAATGTCAAAAAGAAGTATCTAAATGATGGGAATGATGATGCTTCAGCTAATAAAAGCGTATAACCCGCGGCTCAACGCGACCGCCTAATCGGTTCGAGGTTTTTAAGGTAATTGGCAATTAAATTTTCGTTTGGTATTTTGTTCAAGGTAGTAGTTCTAAATAACTTTTTAGCAAACTGTACTTACGAGAAAGTTAAGCACAGTTTGCTTAATCATCGGCAGTTGTTTTCTAAGTAGCATTCCTGTTCTGGGCTGCGCCTTAGCCACAACGCCGTTATGTTGTTAAGAAAAAAATGAAAGAAAAATCTAAATACACATCAAATGCAAGAAGTTATCCGGTGGTTTCTTTAAGTGCAGAATATTTAGTTATGGGATATTTAATGAGAAGAAATATTCTCACTTATAAAGCTCCTCAAAACAACGAAGGTTATGATTTAATTTGTATTCATCCGGATCCTTCAAAATCAACTAAGGCTTTGAGAATTCAAGTAAAAAGCCGTTATCAATCGGATTGTGACAGAGCATTTCCAGTGAAAGAAAAAACTTTTTCATCTTTCGACTATTTAATAATTGCCTTTCTGAATATTGGATACTTTTATAGAAAAAGAATTCCAGACAATCCATTAATAGAACCAGAGTTTTATACGTTGCCAAACCAATTTATTAGAGAGCATCATCATATTGTAGAATCTGGTTGGGAAAAAGTTAAAACTAAAAATCTAGCTTTAAATCAATTTAAAAATGAAAAAGGATTTGAATTAATTGCGATAGATTTAAATATATTACCAGTTAATTCAAACAAATAATTTTTAATTATGGAAAATATTACCTGGTCACCTGAAGAAAAGAAGGTTGCTCGAAAAATCTTTGATAAAGCTTATCAAAATGAAGTGGAAGAAATTAAAAACCTTTTGGAAAAAAAGGTTCAAAAAATTAAGAGTGGAAAAAATATCTGGGATATAAATGATTTTTTAACAGAAAGAAGAATATCAATTGATAAAAAATATGATTACAGATATTCAAGATTAATTATTGTTTTCGGGATACTACTCAATGAAGAGTATTTAACAGAGAATGATTTGAAGGGATTAAGTGAAGAAAAAATAGAAATGATAAAAAATGTTGCAAAAGGTTTTTAAATTTACTCAGCAAACAACATAACAAGCTGCTCAAGCCGACAGTGTAATCGTATTCGGCTTTTCAGAAATTTTAATGTTTGTCGTTCCGTTTCGGCAGTTTTGTTCAAGGTAGTAGTTCTAATTAATAAACTTGCAAACTGTCCTTACGATAAAAGTTAAGCATCCCGCCAAGGCGGGACTAAATCTTCGGCAGTTGTTTTTTATGTGGCATTCTTGTTCTGGGGCGCCGCTTATCGGCAACGTCGTTATATTGCTAAAGGAGTTTAAATATTGACTCAAACAGAATTAGATCGATTGTTAGATATTCAACACAATATTCCAGTAGAGTTTGCAGAACAAGCTCCGATACCTAATAATACTAGTTATACACCAATCCTTAATCTAAACGCTTCTGGTTTTAATTTTACCGGTAGAGAATTGTTGCATACAATTGGTTCAAAAACAACTTCTTTGCCAATAAACCAAAGGGACGAAGCTATTCAATCTGCTTATTACTTTGTTCATTTATTGGATTTTGAAAATGATCCATTGCATTATAAAGTGGAAGTTGAATCTGACTTACAAACTCCAAGGAGTCAAGAATTAGGCATTGGAATAATGTGCCTATTTGCATACAAGTATTTCAATATTTCTTGGGATAAGTTAGAACCGATTCCTGGTCCTGGTTTACGTTTTGACTATCGTGGCGAATTCAATAATACAAAATGTATTTTTGAAGCTAAGGGAACTAAATACTTGGCTAAACAATCAAGCCAGATAAATCACGGAATAGAAAAGAAAGAAGCGCATCACGCAAATAATGAAAATTATGATATTGAGTTGATTATTTCTACCTGTGTTGGTTCTGCCCAAGTAACCCCAAGAATAGTTTTAGGTGATCCAAAATTTGAATTTGGGAATTATGCTTTTGCAAAAGACAGTAATTACTTTTTTAGAATTAGGCATTATTGTAGACAATTGCAAGCCTGTGGTTTTTCCAAACTGGCTTGGTATTTAAATAATAGTGTTCAAGGTTATTTTAAGGGAAAAGAAATAGAATTAAACATCAGAACAAATAAAAGCGAAACCATCTCTTTTGCTGATACTATTGAAATTGGAAACTCCGTGTATTTTGGCAAATGGTTCAAAAATTGGATACCAGAAAAATCCAAAAGATATGAAAGGTTGAAGAAATTCGAGATTCCACTGGACACCAAAATTGAGAGTTTACAATTATTCCAAGGAATTCGTGAAGATGTTTTGGATTTGATATTATCAAAAAACATATCTGAGATTGAATTTTCGTCTAAGAACTTGTCTCTAGAAAGTTTAAAAAGAAATAACACTTTTAATGCAATGTTGGGACAAGACGGTTCAATTTCGGCATTTAAATTAGATTAGCAATATAACAAGCCGCTCAAGACCGACCGCCGAAACGGTGTGGCATTTGTGTTATTAAAAGGTTGCGTTGTAATTGTGTGTTGCTCTTTGAATGTAGTTGACAAAACTAAATTATAAATAATTATTGGTGTTCGTTTTTCAAAGCTGTCCGCCGCGGCGGACTGTGTTGGTCGGCGGCTTAAAAACAACGCCGTTAGGCAAAAAAAAGGAGACCTTTATGAATCCAGCAACAATAGGTAAAGTGTTAAAGGAAGTTTTAAAATGGGGACCAGTAATCGCAGAAACTGCGAAGAAAATTTATGATAACATAAAAAAAATGAGGAAAGAGTCACCTCAAAAAGAATCCTCAACAACGATTACATTGGACGATTTGAACAAAAAGATTTCTTTGCTTGAACAAAATGATTTAGACCAAGCAAAGCTACTTTCAGAAATGGGACAACAAAACAATAATTTATCAAAATTAGTTAATGTATTAGCAACGATAACTTTATATGCTATTATCATTGCGGGTATTTCTCTAATTATTACAATTTATTTGCTCATTCGTTTTATAAATTGAAAGTAGGATATTGGTAATGATTAACAATTTTTTCGAGGGCGTTAAAAAAATAATAGACAAAGTCAGTTCTTATTTATTTAAAAAGTATATTAATAGTAAAATTAAGGATTTTGGTGAAATGTTAAATTTTCA
>JAHJVF010000211.1 GCA_018828505.1 Bacteroidota bacterium
CTTACCGCCATTTTTCTCGACAATATCACGTCCAACAATTTGATCTAATTTCCAATCTCCTCCTTTAACAAGAATATCCGGAATAACTTTCGAGATAATTTCGAATGGAGTTTCTTCGTCAAAGCTGATGACGAAATCAACACATTTCAAATTCGATAGGACATATGCACGATCAATCAAGCTTACAACTGGTCTTTCTTCACCTTTAAGTTTTCTAACAGACTCGTCTGAGTTCAATGCAACTACCAGTGCATCGCCAAGTTCTTTCGCTCTATTAAGATAATCAACATGCCCGCGATGAATTATATCGAAGCAGCCATTAGTAAATACAAGTTTTTTATTTTCGTTACAGAGTATTTCTCTAATTTTTAAAAACTCTTCAAGCTCCAATAATCCAACTCGTGATTTCATTTTACATTACCAGTAGATTTTTAAATAGTTGGTCTTTATCAATGGGTACAATACCGACTTCTTCACAAACTAATCCGGCGGCGAGATTTGCAATTGTTGCAGCTTCTTTGATATCTGCACCGGCAGCTAACGCCATCGATAAAGTTGCGATGACAGTATCGCCCGCACCGGAAACATCTGCTACTTTTCTCGCTTTCGTCGGAATTGAGTCGAACCTATCTTCAGCAGAAAACAGCGACATACCTTTTTCACCGCGTGTCAACAGTACGTATTTTGCATTAAGTTTTTCTCTCAACTCCTTACCCGCTTGAAGAACTTTTACTTCAGAATCTAATTTAGTTCCTAGTATATCTTCGGTCTCTTTTTTATTCGGTTTGAAGAGGGTAACATTTTTATACTCAAAGAAATTGTCAAACTTAGGATCGACTGTTACTAAAATTCTATTCTCATTTGCAAGCTCGACTACTTTATGAATTAGACTTTTCGTCAGCACTCCTTTGTTGTAGTCTTCAAGAATTATCACCTTTAGATCTTGGAGATGTGATTTAAGGTAATTCAAAATTTTACTTTCAAACTCCTCACTAATGTTGTTTCGATCTTCTTTATCTATTCTGACAACGTGCTGACTATGTGCGATTATTCGAGTCTTTACTGTGGTTGGCCTGTCTTCGTCGACAAATATTCCATCTTTAATGAAATGGCTTTCTTCAAGAATTGAATCGAAGATAGAGGCTTCTCTATCATATCCGATCACACCTGTTAAAAGAGGAATGCCGCCTAATGATTTGACATTTAATCCTACGTTCGCCGCTCCTCCAAATCGAAATGATTCTTCAGCAACATCAACAACTGGAACCGGTGCTTCAGGCGATATTCTTCCAACTTTTCCCCAGATGTAAACGTCGAGCATCAGATCGCCGATTATGGCAATCTTTTTGTTTTTCAATCCCTCGAAAATTTGTTGGATCCGTTCATTTGAAAACTGTACCAAAACTTTTCTCCTTCAAGTGCTAAAATTATTTATGAGACGAATCTAAAAAGGTCATTTTTAAATTTTTTGGTTTCGATTTTAGAATGAAAACCTGCCCGCCGAAGGCGGGTCAAACATTCCCGCCTGCCTCCCAGCTATAAATATGGCGGGCAGGTTTTCTTTGTTTATACCTTTTTAGAGTAGTCTCATTTTTTGAAGTTAAAAATAAAATCATTTGTGAATTTTAATCTGCTGATCCCGGAATAAGTTCCAAACCAGATACTCTCACCATCGAAGTACATTGATAATATTTTATCATTTGTAAATCCGACTTGTTTTGCTGTTAATCGAATCATTTCGCCTGTTCCTTTGTGAATCAAAACGAGTCCTTTCCCCTCTTGCTCCTTATTATGAGGAATGAAATCATAAACTCCCACAATCAGATAGCTGCCGAATGATGAGATTGAATATATACCATTTCCAGGCAAACCGCTTTGAATATCGATTCTGCGCCAGTTCTTTTTTGAATCGAAGTTATAAAGTCCACCGGTGATAAATCGAGGTCTTTCGGGTGTGATAAATTCTGAGATTCCCACCCAAAGATTTTTCGAATCATTTTTAATCACAGAAATTGAAAACTGATCGCCATCGTATTTAATATTTGAATTAGTGGGTGAAAAAAATTCAAATCTCGATGAACCAAGCTGCTGAGTATTTATTTTATGCAATCCGGATTCACTTCCGACCCATAGATTGGATTTGGAATCGATCCAAAGAGTTGTAATGCTGTTTGACTGTTCATCTTTTCCAACAGTCAAATCAAAATCGCTCCACGAATTTGTCCGTTTATCAAATCGGGAAAGAAATTTAAATCTCCCAACCCAGAGAACTTTTGACTTCTCATCGAAAAGTAGTGTTCTAATCCATAACCCGAACTGCCCCCCTTTTGAAAACTTTTTTAGCGACCATTGATTTGTTGAACGATTTTGGATCCACAAACCTTCAGAAGTTCCAGCCCAAACATAATCGTCATCCACGGCAAGGCAGTAGAGTCTGTCATCTTTCAATCCGGAATTTGTAGAATTAATCTGCGACCAGCTCTCAGTTGTTTTATTAAATCTGAGTATTCCGCGCCCGTAAGTACAGAACCAAATTTCATCATTGTGCGAAACAATTTGCACAACTTGCGCACCCTGAAAATAATTGTTAGGTCTTTGTGCAAAAGTCAATCCGCATAGAAATATTAATATTAAGCTAATTCGTTTCATTAAGAAAATTCACTACTAACGAAGCAAGATAATAAAATATGTGCGGATGCACCACAATGTGGGAAGAATTATGAAGGTCTCTCGATACGTCCCGACTTTAATCAAATTAACACAACGTGAAAGTCGGGACTACTCCTGCCCGCCGAACCCATAATGACGAGGCAGGCGGGAATATGGCGGGTAGGTTTCCTTTCAAAGCGCATTTTCACAAAGTGATTACTATAGCATTGTGAACAATATCCAGAGGATGCTCTGCATTTTTGTCCCGTCCAAAGGATGCTGTGCAAAAGCTTTCGGGATCCCTTCCGTCTATAGAAAAGAAAGTCAAGAAAAAACAGTAATCCAGTAAAGAATTTTTTACTAAAAATTCAGTTTTTTGCTTTCGGTTTCGCTTCCAATACCGGGTTCCAATCCTTTCATAAATCAGTTAGTTAGTTTTCCTTAACAAGGCATCTGACTTTGTATTTACTTTACCGATTAATTTTCGTTTTCTACTATGCGTCTATATGAGCTGTACCAATTGTCTTTGAGTATTAAGACGGCGGCCGCTACGGTAAATTTTAGTTATAAATTCTGGGAGAGGGTTAAACGGGAAATTGTAATGTCATAACGCTATGCGTATGCTTAACCAAGGGATATGAACTCTCTCTCCCAAACCGAAATACTTAGATTCTACTATTGCCTAATGATTCTGTATGAAAGCATTTACTTTGTATGCCGGAATTTTTTCTTATTCTTGTTTTTCCCCTTAAACTTCCTTTCTCTTCTTGCTGCTATCGTCATTATTTTTTTGTTGTTTCTTCTCTCTCCAGAGATACGGCTGGTAGCGAGTTTCTCCTTTGAGTATACCAAAACTGATTTTTGCTATATATCGGGCAACTGCGTGCCTGGCATTATACTCGGTAAGACCTATGCTGATTAAATAATCATAGTACTCTCTAATCGGACTTTTTCCGTTAATTACAACAGAAGCTGCTGTCTTATAGACCGATTTCAATACTCTATTAAATCGGGGCGTTCTTTTTCCATAAATGCGACCTCCACTCTCAGCAATGTGTTTTACTAATCCACAGTATGTCCGAAGGATCCTTTGGACAAGATACTTACCTATGCTTCTAAAACGTTTCGGGTCTATAACCATTGCGATTATTTTTACCGCTAAAATCGGACCGATTCCCGGAATAGTTTTCAAATATTTTAAGCGTTTATTTTTTCGGCAAAGCTCTTCAAAGAGTTTTTCATATTCTTCTTTTCCAGATTGATAACTTTCTATAGATGCATCAATATTCTTTAGAATAAAATTACTTGTCGAATCAAAATTCCTCTCACTTGTTTTCTTTGGTTTTCCTATTTGAGCCAGAAAACCGGAACGTTGATTCTTCAGCCGAACCCCCATCTTTATTAGGTCTTCATAGGCGCTAACATATTTACGTAATTGGTAAAGTTCATCTGTGGTGTGATAAACTTCTTTTATCATGCCGGACTTCAATAAACTACATAACTTTTTTGCGTCAATAGGATCATTCTTTGGTCCATCAGACAATAGTTTGTTACGATATGGATCGCAGATAATTATCCGGTCAACATAATCCCGAAGTTCAACATACAACCAGTGTGCGGGGGTACTTTCTTCGATTGTTAAAACCTTACTCCCCTCTTGATTGTTGAGATAATGCTTTAGTTCTTTTATGTCTGAACAGGTATCAATGATTTTTATTTTACCCGGGCGTTTATTACTAATCCTTGCGATTGACATATTGGTTTTCGACCAATCAAGCGCTATGTAATGATCGTAACAAGGTAGAAATTCTAACCTTTCTGTACTTGAACCTGCCCGCCATATACACAGCCGTGAGGCAGGCGGGTTTGAACCTGATTTTAATGTAACTTGATTCATGCGGTTTCCTTTCTTTTTTGAGATGTCATTTATTATTTGTTTTCTTTAACAAATTTACACCATCCAAGGAAGTGAAACCGCTTTTCTAATTTAACGGGA
>JAHJVF010000036.1 GCA_018828505.1 Bacteroidota bacterium
CGTCTCAATTCTAAGATAGTTCGATTGATACGATTGCTTAGAAGCATTAATCCCGCAATTGTAATTGTCTCAATTCTAAGATAGTTCGATTGATACTCTAATTATCAGCATTGGATTGAGCATCCTGTGGTTAGTCTCAATTCTAAGATAGTTCGATTGATACTTTTGAAATGAAGCGACAAGATTTGATTGTGAAGAAGTCTCAATTCTAAGATAGTTCGATTGATACGAAACAGTAAGATATTTTCCAGCATGATGAAAGATATAGTCTCAATTCTAAGATAGTTCGATTGATACGGATTTGAATTGAATGTATAAAATAGAGTTGACGACGTCTCAATTCTAAGGCATGTCCCGATTTCGTCCTTTTTCGTGAGTGAATCGGGATAGTTCGATTGATACATCTCAAAACAAAAACAAAGCAATGCGTTGTCGTGTCTCAATTCTAAGATAGTTCGATTGATACGGTGTTTTGGAATGCTTTCTTCAATCCGTTTAACAAAGTCTCAATTCTAAGATAGTTCGATTGATACAAAATAACAAAAAAACTATGTATGTTATAAAAGCTGTCTCAATTCTAAGATAGTTCGATTGATACCAGAAACTTTTAAACAATTAAATCCTATTCAAGAAGCTCGTCTCAATTCTAAGATAGTTCGATTGATACACGGCAGTTCGATCCTGTCTCCCAGCCCTAAAATGAGTCTCAATTCTAAGATAGTTCGATTGATACTTTCACGAAGATTTTTTAGTAGGGATTGAAATTCTGTCTCAATTCTAAGATAGTTCGATTGATACTGGTTCTATTATGGCAAATATTTGTTGAAAACGCAAGATTATTCTTAAATTCGTTCGTCGATGAGATTTTTTCAATAATGCCGTATGATCGACGAAAAATAGAACTTTCTTCAGCATAGGATGTTTGTGATCTCGTTTTTTTCAATTCCAAGTACGAATCTTTTATAAACATGACGATTGCGCAGAAGATAAATAATTACGGAATCTTCTTTTTTCTCAATAACCCGTTTTAAGTTTTCAATCAAGCGTTCGAATTGTTCAGGGGATAGTTCACCTTCAAATACCGAATTTTGTACCCAAGTAACATACCGGCGGCAAATCTTAAGTACCCGATTAAGCCGGCGCGGGTGGGCTATGTCGTAAACAAGTATGAAATACATAATTCGCTTGTATTTAATATGCTTTATATGGAATATATTCTTGCTCTCCATTGAGGTGCTTTACAATTTTATTACATTCATTAAGAATAATTGTTTTATAGGTTTTGTTCCTCTCATCATTTCTATCTTTGATTATTGTATTAAGCTTATCATCAAACTCTTTTATGAACGTTTGCTTTGCCTTTTTCTTAATGTAACAGAAGTCATTACGATAGGAGAAATCGTTTTCGCTCAGGATGAATTTATTAAAAAGCTTAAAAATTATCCTATCGGTAAGAAGAGGTTTGAAGATTTCAGCAATATCATAAGATAGTGGAAATTTATTTTCTGACGGCTGATGCAAAAATCCGATCTCTGGATAAAGATATGTTTTGTATATCTCATTTAAGCAAACTGAATAGACAATAACATTTCCGTAAGAGATTAGAGAATTTATCATATCCATCGGTGGTCTTGTAGTTCTTCTATAAAACTCAATGGGAATTGAAATTATCTTCTGCCAGGCTGAGAAATATACACTTCTAATGTTTCCCTCGTATCCTAAAAGTTGATTGATAGAACTTGCGGATTTCAATTTTTCTCCGAATTTCTCAATCGTATCTATTGTGCTTGAAAGGTCAGCTTTTCTATTATTGTAATATTTAAGGTTAGAGAGCATATTAAAAGCTGCTCCAGAAGCGAATACTTTTGCGAGTTTTAATCGTTTTTCAAGATCGTGATAAGTCTCTATTTGCGAAAGCAAGACGTGACCGGAACTGGAATCTCGTAATGGCATAAAACTTCCCGAGTAATTTCCATTTATGTTAAAAACGTGCAACGGTATGTGGAAACGAGATAAAAAATACAAAAACCGGGAATTGAAATGGAGGGTCCCGAACGAAAAAATAGAATTAATACTTTCAATCGGTATGTACTTCTTATCTCCGGTAGGAATGATTATATTTTCACCCAAGAAAAATTCATCTTTACTGCAGGTCTCTTCATCAACCAAGTCCCCATTCCTTGCGATAGTCTCACAAAGTAACGTGCTGTCTTTTCGTTTTAATTGAGTATCAGAAAATATATACAAATCTTGTTTCATTGCTTCACCTATATTTTATGTTAGATGCAAAATATTTAGAGGCAGGTGAAATACAAAAGGAAGAAACGTTTCGGAAATGTTTCTGAATGACAAATTAAGATTGAAAGATTTAAAGATTGAAGATTTTGAAGATTAAAATTGAAGTTTGAATTTTTTGATATCTGCAGGGATATGATATGAAGTCTGACCGTAGTTTTTGATGCTCTCAATGGTAAATTGGGAACTCAAATCGAAATCCGGGATCAGTGTTTTAATTTTGGAATTAATTTTTGTTCTTTTGGAGCGAAAGTTTTCAGCACTTAAACCGGCTTTCCACCACGGATTACGAATTGATTCGTTGAAATAATAATAGTCATACTTTTCTTCGATGAAGGATTTAATGGAATTAGCCGAATCGATAGAGGTTAGCTGATGAATTGTTGGAAATTCTATGGTTCTGCTTTTTAAGTCGATAAGATGAAAGTAAAGAGCAAATTCGAGAGGTTCGAAATGAACGGATTTGGTACCAAATTTCAATTCTCTTTTATCAACCGAGCAAATAAGTTTCCTTTCATCGGAAAGGATTTTGAGTTCTTTCTGAGTTTCTTGGACAATTTTATCGAAGTTTAATTTGAAAAGGTCTTTGGTTTTTGTTTCGTGAGCTAAGATTGAGCGTAAGCGTACATAGGGAATTTCGGCAATTTCAAGATCGCGGGTTTCCTTTTTTGTTATTGGATAAAATCCTTTGAATTCATGTTCTTCACGCGTAAGGACATGAAGGAGCTTATCATTCTCTCTGCCAAAAAGTGAAAGGGCAAAAGCAAGATTAACGCTCATGGTTTTACGTCCACCGGAGATAGTACAATAAAGTATATTATTTGGATCGATTGTTTTTGACCGAATGAATTCACAAACTTTATTTGGAAATAAAAGGTTGTGCCTATCGGTGCGAATGTCATAAAGTTCTATGGATTCTTCTTTAGCAACGATTATGTGAGAATCGTTTTCTTCGAACTTAGGTGTTTTTAATTTATATTTTTTGCAAAGATCGAGGAGTTCGTTTTTTAATCTAGATTTGGGAGTAACTGAATCTTTATCCGCACCAAGAATTACATTCCGACCTCGTGCTGTAGTAAGGATATAGATTTCGTGTATGGGTATTTTCTTTTTTACTGAGATGCAAAAGAGAGATTCGGTTATGATCTGCGGAGTGAGTCCGGAGACGCAGATGAGAAGATTTTTCATGTTATGCTTCTAATTTCGGAAAATCAATAACTGGCACGGGCCCAATAAATGATTTAACAAAATCATAAAATTCTACAAATGCTTTCTCATCTAAAGGATTACTACCATGTGCAAGAATTGAATGATTCCTTTTTTCTAAATGGTATTTGAAAATCTTTTCATTCACAAAATACTTTTTGCCAATCTCATTCCCTTTTTTCTCAAGTAAAATAAATGTTTCTCTCAGTCCAAGTTTTAACTGTTCTTCTTCCTTACAACTATATTTATTAATTAAGTACTTTTTAACATTCTCGGGCAATTTTTTTGGTATAACACTATTTGTTTCATGACCAAATTCTTTTATGAATTCGATCTGTCCAATCATTTCTAAAGTTCTATATAGTCGGGCAACAGCGTCGTCATATTTCCCTTCTTCGGCTCTTCTGAGAGCATTTCTCATAAGCTCATGAACTTTTTCAATATTTGGTGTTTTTTCTTTTAGTTTATAAAGAACCGCTTTTAATGTTTCGATTTTGGTTTTAATACCATATTTAGAACGTAGTTCAATATCAATAGAATCTAAAATGTTAAAGCTTTTTATAAAATTAAATTTCTCCCAGAAAGAAAAAGCTGTTGCGAGTGCTTTATTAAGCACAATCCTTTCAGAATAATCCGGATGAACTTCCTTTAACTGATCGAGAACATTTAATGCAAGATCGAATTGGTTTTTGTTGAAAAATACTTGGAATAGTTTTAAATAGTTTTCAGTAACAATTCTATTAACTGTTAAAGAATTCAATCTTTCAGTACCGCTTACTACTCTTCCATCGCTGTCTCTTGATCCATATACATAACTGAAATTCTCCAATCCTTTTGCGATTGCAACGGAAACTATTGCAGCGGACATAGCCTTGGTGCCGCTTGTATAATCCACTACAATGTTCTCTTTTGTAAATCCTTTGTTCAGATAACGCTGAATAATTGAAGAGAAGACTTTGTATATGATTTCAATGTCATTCACTTCATTACATTCTTCTTTAATAATCTCAATCTGCTTCCCTTGAAGTTGGTTAAGCAGTTCATCATAAGTTTTAAGACTCTCATTTGAAATAATGAAAACAACTATATTCGGACTTTGTTTTTTTATTGAAAACAGTATTCCATGACTTACCCCAGCACCAGTTCCGAGTGTAATGAACATTATTTTTTTGTTTTTATTATCCATTATTTGTACATGAAGTTAATTAATTCCTTCAATTCTATCTCTAAAAACGTTCACAAGTTTATGTTTTGAGCTAAGGTTTTGTATTTCAGTAGCACAGATTAATTACACGTTTTTGAGCCTAACAATCTGTGCTACAGGATTATAAAACCAAATAATTTTTATTACAGTATGTATATTTCCAATCAGTCCACTTTTCAACTAGTCCTGCATTAACTGGGTTTAGCAGCACATATTTTATTATAAAATACAATTCTTTATCATCTCGAACTAAACGGTCAAAACTTTCATCTTGCCAAAACTTACCTCTACGACATAAAAATAAATTACTCTCTGTTGCTGATATTCGTTTAATTGATTGCATTATCTTGCTTATCCCCTTGTTTAATTTCAGCAATTCAAAAACAAGATGAACATGATTAGGCATAATTGTATAGCAAATTAACTTATAATCTTTTTGATCTGGAAAATGCAAAGTAAATTTTACTATCTCTGCGACTTTAGGAATTGAAAGATACTTTTCACCGTAATCTGAAGAATCAAGTAATGAATCATATTTTTTAAATAATCTTTTATTTTGTTCATCAGTTTTACTTTTTTGATTCAATTGAAGTTTTTTGAGTGCTTCTAGAGGAATTGAATTTGCAAGACGAAATGTTATAAAATATGTCCCATCATTATAATACAAATGAGGTAGATTCCTACGATGAAAAGACTTTTCATATTTGCCTTTTCCAAGAAAAGAGATTGCAATCATAAAAGAAACCGCTAATTTATTGCTTCAATTCTATCTCTAAAAACGTTCACAAGTTTATATTTTGAGCTAAGGTTTTGTATTTCCTCCCAATTATCAGTGAGGACTTTGAAGAACTCTTGAAACTTCAAGTTGCCAAATCGGATGTGAATGACTTTTGGCGGAGGGGCACTCAAAATAATACGGTGAGAAAAATCAGCATCTTTGGTTATTATGGTTAAGTTATTTTCTTTGGCATAATTCCAAATCTGTTCATCTGTCCATTCATCGTTAATATCTTTTTGATGTATGAACTCGTCTGTATCCCATAAAGAAAAATGGTAAGGAAGATTGACATCAATTAGATATTTTTTCATCTCAAGAAACGGATTTCAAGATGTAATTTCTGTTCATTATTTGAGATGCAAACCTTAAGCAGGCTTTAATGTCTTCCGGTTCTAAAGATGGATATTGTTTAAGAATATTTTCTTGAGTTTCCCCAGCCGATAAAAATTCGAATATTGTTTGAACAGTGATCCTTTTACCTCTTATTGTTGGTTTACCGCTGCAAATGTTTTCGTCGATTGTGATTCTATCGGATAATTCCATAATTATATTCCTAATGCTTAATTACATTCTAAATTTAATTGAATCAACACCCATTATCAATTACTGATTCGTTATTGAAAACTTAACCATTATAATTAAATAATAGTGTAAAAGGCATGCCGAATTGAACCATCTCTTTATGATAAGTCGATATTTCGCTCTCATTAGTAATCCGGCCATAATAGGGTTTTAAGGATTCAACTTTAAAGCAACTTCCGGCAGTTAGAAAAGCAATGGGATTCTTAAAAGGATTTTCTGATTGAGATAGTCCTTCACCAAATTTTCCATATTTAGTGTTTATGTCATAACCTATAGGGATAATAGCATCTTCCGTTGAAGGTAAAAAATTACCCAAAACATAAAATGAATTTCCCTCACTTGATTCTGTTAACTGAGTAAATTCACTAAAATCTAAAACTTCAAATTGTCCATAACCGGAAGATTTTTTCTTACCGTAACCAAGTGTAAACACATCATGTAATATCTGTTGGCAATTAAACGAATTGAATGCATCTTCTTCAACAACTTTTATTAAGATCACAAAGGAAACATTTTTTTGAAGATGTTTTGGGTTATAAGAGAATAATCTTCCTTCACTAGATGATAATAAGATTCTGTCTATTTGTACACTGACACGCAGACTTTCTTCAATCGGATTCACGGGCATTTTCTTTTTTTTCGTTTCATCACCCTCAGAATTATTTTCATCAGTAATAACTTTACCGTTTGTTAAAAAGTTATTCAACTCGTTAAGAGTGATGAAATTTTTCTCTTTATTAGCTTTGTTAAAAATAAAATTGAGAATTTTATCTTCTTTCTTTTCAGCAGTCTTCTGGGCTTGGAAAATGAAAGGACGAGGGAAATGGAATTCGTCTTCAACTTTTAATATACCATCGGAAAGTGTGAAAATTGGTTTTCTTTTCTTATAAAGAGAGATGAACTCTTTAAGTTTTGGTTCACCAAGGTATTCCAATAATCTCCAGCAAAAATGTCCGTAAATTATATCTGATTGAAGTTCAGTCAGCAAGCCGGATTTTTGTTTTAGGGTTAATGTGTAGGTTTTCATAATTCTTCAATCTCCAATTTGCACCAACCAATATGAATCAAATCATCATTAATTAAAAAAGAGAAACTTGAGTGAGCGGCTTCCTTATCATCCTTTCTTGGTATTTTACTTTTAAATTCAGGTATTTGATCTTCTTTGATCTTAAACCAACTTCCACCACCAAAACCAATATTAATGATTGGCTCACCTTTTGCAGCAAGGGAGATGATCGGTTCAATGGACCGAAGGAACAAATCAGCTTTTCTAAGTTTCCCGGTTTTTTTGGATTTAAACTCCGACACCTCTTTTCGAAGATTCATTAATTGAGTCCCCGTATAGTTTTTCAAAGAACGCAAGAATTGCTCACCATCGAAAACTCCTTTTTTACGCATAATCAAAGAGAATGTAACATTTGGGTCAAGACAAATGAGATTATTTGATGGAGGTCTATCTTCAGTTCTGTAAACAGAAAATTTCTCATTTGGGATAAAATCAGAATCAGAAAATACAACACGATCTTCAATCTTTGGATCAGCATGTTTAATTCCCAGAGATTGAATATTCATCGGTGTTAGCAAGGCACCCTTTATGGAACTTGCGGGAATGTAAAATCTACCGTTGCTGTTTATAAATTCAATGATCTGACTTCTTCCGGTTCTACGAATATTCTCCAAATGATTTTGAAATGTTGGATGTATTTTAACGGAGTAACTTGATGCATCATCGATAATTTTTAATTGATGCTTAACAATCCATTTTTCAATTTGTCTTAAGGAAATTTCCTTTGAAAAGTCAATATTTTCCATTTTGGCAAGCAATAAGGATAGTTTGTAATGATCTATCTTGTAAATTTCATCGCGGAAGGTAGTGTAATGAAAATTATTTGCAAGTTCCTCACCGTTAGAGATATGTAATGGGGTAACAGTAGTAAAATTTAACTTATACATTTTAACACCTATTAAGTTAAGGTGACTTTAACAGCTCCGTATCCTCTGCTGCCCGAACCACCAAGGTAATCGTTATTTAGGAAGTCAATTCCTTTTTTGAGCATGGTTTTAATATCGTCTACTTCACCATCAAAATGTCTGATTAGTACTTGCCCAACGAATTTCGCCTGTGGCGGTACACGTTCAATAGTTCGCAGACCTCCATCTTTTGCAGTACCTTTATTTCTATCGATTACAATTTCTGTTTTGGTTTCTGTTGTCCATTCACCGGATTGGAATTTTTGCTCATCCTCAGTACTTAAAAAAAGATCGCGGAAAATTAAACGGGTTGGTGTCTGTTCAAAATTTTTATCATCTTTTTTACCTCTTAAAAAATCGGTATTTGGACCGAAATACTTATTCAATGTTTCGTCTTCCTCACCATATCCTCCTTCAGTTTCGAGTAGACATCTTAATTTGCCTTTCAGCGAACTACCGGGAATATAAGGTAATTGAGTGACTGGATCTTTAATAACTGCTGAGTCTACGCCGCCAATCTGAACAGCATCATTACCAGCACCTATGTGTAAACCAGTAAATACTTCAAGAGTGATATTTAATACTTCTTTTTTCATTGTAATAACTCCTTTAATTCTTAGGATAATAAGCAACCAAAGCTTCTAAATGAAGTTTAAGAGCTTTAAGGTTTTTAATAAAATCAGTGTCATTTTTCGAAATAACGAGATCAATTTTGTTTGCTAAAAATTCCTTGAATCTATTGGTGTGAAGTCTTTTTGCTGAATATTCAGCATTCGCTTTTAACATCAAGAGTTGAATTTTCTTTTCTTTCTCATCAGATTTATTATTATAAATCTTTAAGAAGGTATCATAAAACTTTCTTAACTGATTGATATTAAGTTTTTTATTCTGGTTATTTCTGTCACTGATTTGTTCTTGTATATGATTAATCACGTCAACAACATTTCCCGTACCGTGATTTGTAATTAATTGGGGGACCAGATTCCCACCAGAATCATAAAAACTATCGATTCTTAATAAATCCATGTTATCTCCTTAAATTATTTTCTTATGTTATAAATTACTTGACAGACGAGCGGATAGAGAATAATTGCAAGTTTTTGCGCCTCCTCGTTTCCTTCTTTATTAATCAGCAGCACGTTAGAAAAGAAATCTTGGATGCTTTTATCTTTGTCTTTTAATAATCTTTTTACTGCGTGATTAAGCCTTGCGTATGTAATTAGGTAACTTGCATCATCATTGTCTTGGAATTTTTTGAGAGTTTCAGAGACTTGAAAGAGTTTCCTTATTAGTCCGTGACTTAATCCACCTTTTTCTTGTTTAGATTTATTAACGAGTTCTTCAGCAGTTGATAAAAAATATTTTAAATCATCATTTTTGATAAATGAATTAAATAAATACGTTCCAGATTTATCATTTTCCTTGCGGAAAGAAGTAGGATTTTTTTCTTGCAGAAGCTTTTGCTGAGATTCTTTTGAGTATTTTTTTCCAAGAAGCTGTCCCTTTTCAGCGAACTCAGAGACCAATCTTATTGGTGTATGGTCTTTAAAGTGAGTTATCGAGTAGGACATATGAACTTCATTGTTACAGCAAGAAAACTCGTTAAATTTAGAGTTAATTTTCTCTATAAGTTTAACTGCAGAGCACTGTGGAGTAATGAGCATCAGATCATCACCTCCAGCAAAGATCGTATATACTTTATTGGTGGACGCTTCCAATTCCCAATCAGATAAAAATCCATTCAGAAAAAAGCTAAAAAAGTATTTTAGATGATTACTTAAAGTTGTAGTTCGCGAGATGGCAGTCAGATCTTTTTCATCCGTTTCGTCTTTTGAATCTTTAAAATCTCTTACAAGTCCATAAGCCATCAATAACCCGAGATTATCGATATCCCCTTTTATCAAAGTAAGAAACTCGGCTCCTTCATTTTCTTCAGCTATTTTTTCAAAAGGTAATATGTCATTCTCGTCGTCTCTTGAACAATAATTAGCAACTTCTAAATAATGAGCATTACGGAATACATCTTTCTTTAAATTTTCTTTATTAAGTAATTGGTCAATATTCGGGTTTAAAATAATTTTATGATTACTGACAACTGATTTTGAGTCGAAGTTTTTTAATTCAACTATTTCGTTAACAGTTAAGTTGTCATTTTTATCGATAATTATAATTGTATTGTTGTTAGTTACTTTATGACCGACGGTGTATTCTAACTCAACTTGTTTGCTAACGCTAAGTAATTTTAAACCAGAATCGGAAGGAATTTTTATCTCCCCAAGCTGATTTTTTCTTATTGGCTTATCAGTTACTCGACATTTTATTGAATCAGTACCAGACCCATCGTCATTAATATAATCTTCAGCCCAAACAAAATTAGAATTAGTATTACTGTTAAATAATCTATTTTCAAAAATCTTATATCTACTTTGAAGCAATCTAAGAGAGGCGGTTTCGATAAGGTTACCGAATGAACGTCTTTTCTTTTGGTCTTTCTCCATAAGAAGTGTGTAGTCGAATGTTTCGTAAGCAGAGTTAAAGGTTAATTCCATTCGGAAATTTTCAAAAAGATAACTTTCTATTTTGAACTTGGCCGATTCATAATTTGCACTAAAATTGTCTGTTGAGGGTGCAACGATATAGAATTTACCACCGGCATGCATAATGAGATTTGCCTCTGTCAAGGATAATTCTCTTAAAAAGATAGAAGCAAAGTTTCTTGTTAAAATTTGAATGAATATAGAACGACCTCGTAGAATTTTCGCGGGTTTACGGTTTACAACATCAAATATATAATTTTGAATACCCGGAATATCCCCAATGATCAAATTCAAATTATTAGATTTCGGTTGTACCTTCTGTGTTAAGTAAATAATATGTGCAAAAGCGGTAACATCTTTCAAATGATTAAATAAAGAAATGTCTGTTTCGCTGCTACCGGTGAAATCAGGAATGCACCATAAGTATTTTTCAAAGATTATAAGTAATAAATTCATTAGACTATCAAAATCACTCTCATCTTTGTAAAATTCTAAAACTGCTTCGAGATCATTTTTGAATTTAGTTAAATGATAATCGGTATAACTGAAATCGCCGGCTTGAATCTGCTCATCAGTTAATTCATGAGGAATAATTACATCATAATCATCTTTTGTTAAGTTAATGTGTTTATAGTATCTGGGTTCAACCGGTTCATCTAATAATAAATCTATCTTACTGAACAGAGAACATAGATGTTTGTGCTTCCATTGATCTCTGTAAACTTCGACCTCTTCCTTATCAACTCTTTCACTCGCAGATAAATGATCAGCATCTCTAAGATGTTTTACTAAACCTTGAGGGCTTTTATCATGGTGTTTTAGAATTATATCTGTAAAAAACCTAAAATTCGCATCCCCCATTAAGATTCTTTCAAAATGATGCTGAAATTGACCTGATGAGACTAATTCCACAGCTAATTGTGAGTGAAATTTTCTTCCAGGATTACCAGTACATCTTTGGACATATTTACCGATATCGTGAAAGAGTGCCCCAAGTATTAATATTTTTTCTTCCGGTGAATACATTTTATGTTCCAAATTTTGTTTCTAACATCGATTAAAATATATGTGAAATCAATCTTCACAACGTTTCCGAAACGTTTTTATTTATGGACTTTAACTAAACCAAATCCCATAGAATTTTTCTCACCGAAGCCACAATCGTAACCAACTTTGACTAATTCTGGATTAGTTTTAATCCTAAATCCGCATTGTATTGCTTTTACTTTAGATTGTTGAGGTGTTCCTTCTGCAACAGTAATTAGTTTCGAAATATTACCCATTTTTCTTTCAATCTCATCTTTATTAAATTCAAAATCAAAGTGCGCTGGTGTTAAATCAGAATTGTAAAGCAATTTGTATTTCTTTAGGAGATTATTTTTAATAGCCTGAGTTAGATTAGAGTCATCGTAGCGATAATAATAAGGGATCACTCTTTCATTTTTTTTAATCATCGTTGATACAGTTAAAGGTGATAGCATTTCAAATTTCATTTCTGAGGTGAATTGAGGAGAAGGGATCATTTCGACCTCATGAATTAGAAATTTGGTTGATCGTTCTTGATAATTGATAAAGATATTTTGCTTCTCAAAAGTGCCCAGAACAAAATGACGGATGAAAGTCTCGATTAAGGGGGACGAAATGATTAATTCACACTGTGAGTCGTTAAGAAAAAAGAGTCCATCACGCATCACCGGTTTATTAAGACGTAAACCAAAAACAAATAACTTAAATTTTTTTCCATTTAAGTTGAATCCTTGGTCATGAAGGAATTTAGAAAACTCAGGTGATCCAAATTTTAATAATAGGTAGACTGCAGCAGAAAAATAATATTGATAATTAACCGGAATTACGGCAGGAGATTCTTTTGCTTTTAATTTTAATTTAAGCCGCATTTAAACAGCCACACAAATAAGTTACAACTTCATCAAAAACATACAATGTAATAATAACTCTCGAAAACGATTTCAGAAAATTTTTTCCCCAGTATTCCTTTGCTTCTCGGTGATACTGGTCAGCTCTATCTTCAAGAGCGACAATAAAACTAGTATCCAGAAAAAACGTTTTCATTTAGAACAACTGTATAGGTATTTATCGTGATTAAAAGAACCATCTCTAATCCCACTATTTATTGGATTCTTTCCTAAATGGAATATTGGGTCACTTTCATCAATTGGAATAACAATAACAGCATTATCTTCTTTTTTAATCTCAACTTCTTCTGCTCCCGCCAACATTCTCTTGGGAATGAGAATCCCTTTCTTTGTCACTTTTACTTTCATATAATTTCCTTTGAGTTTATAAAATTTACTTACATATAATATACATTATAAGAAATCACTCAACTAATAATCCAATTATCACGGCCCATCCATCCACTTGGGATCTAGAATGGTTTTAATTAGCAAATTAAAAGAACATCTTCGATTCCAAAAAAATAGTATAAAATTACTATCCATACTACACTTATTACACTTTTTTTAACAAAAGAACATTATGATCCAATAAACTATCGCTCCAAAATTTCTTGTAAAAATTCTAATTTGTTTTTTACTGACTCTGTATTTCGCGTATTAATAAAATTCAAAACTCGTCGTAAGGTTTCGTTAAAAGAAAGTTGTTTTGATACGAGTATTCCATGATGGTTCTTACCATCTTTGATCCATTTATTGTGCAGTAATACGAAGTCCTTAACATTAAATGTTAACAGGCATCGCCCTTCATTCACTGCTAAAGATAATTGCTCTTCATCAGTTAAACCTTTTTTCATTTTTTCTTGAGCATGTAAAACATCATAGCCCCGTTTTCGTAAAGCATTTGCTAATTCTGCATGAATATCTTCATCAAGGTAGAGCCGTATTTGCATCCGAGTTGTTAAATTACTTGTTGAACTAGCTTAAACTTTTTTGCCAGTATTTTACATCGCTGTTCAATTTTAGCTCCTCATCTATCTCTACTTGATTTTCAAAATAGTACGCCAAAGCCGAGTGCACTTGAGCTGGTGTTAAATGTCTTAATGCAGAAAGAATCTCATCGACATTCATCCCCAATTGATAATATCCTGCAATATCGCGTACCGTAATACGTGTTCCTTCAATTAATGGGGAGCCGCCGGCAATTTTAGGATTTTGAGTTATGTAGGGAAAATTTCGCTTCTTATTTTTTTTATGATTTATGGTTAAACTTTCTTGTTTTCTTTTTTCTTTAGTTAGCATAAGAATTTTCTCATATCAATTATTGCATAAAAATTTCTTAAATAATCATTAGATGAAATTCAATATAATATACATTATAAGAAATCAGATTACAAAATCTTCAAAAGTCTCAACATTCAATTTCACCTTGAGTAGACTTTTGCCGATAAAGCCGGAATGACCGCGCCAGAAGTTCCTATTTAATAAAGTTGGATGAACCAAATTTTACTACCTATACATTCCCTTTTAGATTCGGCTCATTAATGTTTAAGAATAAATAACTTCGCCAGTTTTTTTTGCTTCCGTAATGATGAGATTATAAGAATTTTCCCATTCAGAATTGGAGTAGTAAAGAATATCAAAAGGTTTCTTATATTTTTTAACTAAAACCCATTCTAATCCATCAGTTGCTTTTGCTTTTTGGAAAATACTTTTATTTTCAAATTCATCAGAGAGCACTAGGAGGTCAATATCGCTTTCTTCATATGGTACTCCAGTGCAAAATGACCCAAATAAAATTATTTTATTTATGCGAATATTCTTCTGACTAAAAAAAGAAATGATAGTTTCTTTTATTTGTTCAATTTGGATTTGAGCCAGCGTAATACCTCTTTCGATGTTTTTAATATTTTCAATGTCGCTTCTTGTGAATAATCCTTTGAAAGCTCGTTTAAATTATCAGGATAGCGAACTGGAATACTTACTTTATCTATTTCTCTGATAGGAGCAAAAACTTCTTCAGGAATATCAAAAGATATTTCGGCTTGAATTTTTTCTATCAGATAAAGGAGATGATGGGTTTTAGGAGGATTATCTTTAAATGTTTTAGCATAAATTCCTTTTATCACTTTTTCAATTGAAAGGTGAATCATAAAAATTTATAGATATATCTACCACTATCAAACATTGCTTGGGCAGTTCCCATATCATAATCGGCTTGTAATAACCACTCCTCTGCAGGTTTATATTTATTAACCATTTATACTAATCTCAAATTATCTAATTATAAAATAAGAAGATTTGCTATTAATTTCTTCTACTGTATTAAATATGCACTTATTTGATATGTTATTACGTTTTTCACTTTTATTCAAAAACTTATCTTATTCTTATTTACATATCCCTTTTTAACCTTTGATTTTTTTTGTAATTTTGCAACCGAAATCAGCGAAAGTGGCGGAATTGGCAGACTTGCCCCTAAATGCCGCGATGCTGAAACTGGTAGACAGGCTGGACTTAGAATCCAGTGTCTGAAAGGACGTGAGAGTTCGAGTCTCTCTCGCGGCACAAATAGAGGGGCGCTCTAGACTTAGGATCTAGTGAGGAAACTCGTAGGGGTTCGAGTCCCCTCTTTCGCACATAAATAAAAAAATATTTGAGGTAAAATTGAGTATTGAAGTACAAAAATTAGATAATTGTGAAAATGAAATGTCTGTCAGGATGGAAACTGCAGAAGCGAGTGAGTATTTCGAAAAGATGTATCGGAGTGAAGCCAAAAAGCTTACAATCGGTGGATTCAGAAAAGGAAAAGCTCCACTCTCAATGGTAAAGAAAGTTTACGGAGAAAGATTAAAAGTTCAAAATCTTGATAAAATTGTAATTGAAAAATTTTGGAAAGAAATTGATAAACAAAAATTCGAAGTGATCAGCACACCGGTTTTAACCCATCTCGATATTGACGATAACAACAATATCGATTTTAAAATGAAATTCGAGACCTTTCCGGAAGTTCATCTGAAAGATTTGAAAGCTATCAGTGCCGAAAAAATTGAGTACGAAATCAGTGAGGATTTCATTGACGATGAGATTAAGCAAGTCCTTTTTTCAAAAAAGTCAACCGAACCTATCGAAGTAATAAACGATCATGAAACTATCGCAGAGATTGAGATTACGCGATTAGATAAAAGCGGACTGGTTATCATTGGAGAGAAAACTGAAAAGACAAAGCTTTACTTAAATTCTCCGGATGCAAATAAGAATCTGGTAGACTCTCTTCTTTCCAAGAAAAGCGGTGATGAATATGTATTCACGCATTTACCACAGCACGATCATCATGAAGGTCACGCCCATAAACATGAAGAGGAAAAATTTTCGATTAAGATTGGGCCCATTGAAAAAGTAATATTACCCGAACTGAATGATGAGTTTGTCAATGAAATTTCAAAAGGTGATTCAAAGAGAGTTGAAGAATTTCGTCAGAAAGTTAAAGATAATCTGAAAAACAGATACGCTAATATTTCAATGCGACTTTTTAACTCAAACCTGATGGGTGAACTCGTAAGACAAAATGATTTTAATCCGCCTAATGCTTTTATTGAAAAGACTTTAGATTCCTACATCGAAGAAGAAAAGCAAAAGTATCCAAATAAAAAACTTCCCGCGGAAATCGACCTTGAGCAGTTGCGTGAATCAAAAACACCCGATGCGGTTTGGGGTGTAAAGTGGATGATCTTGCGGGACAAACTTCTCGAGGATAACAATTTATCGATCACAGATGAGGAGATCGATAAAATTGCCGAAACCGAATCGGCGAAAACCGGTATCACCAAAAATAAAATGAAAGAGTATTTAAATAATTCGAGTTATTTTCTTTCGAATTTTAAGAATGAAAAAGCTATGAAACTGCTTGAAGAAAATGCTCAAATAAGAATCGTTAAAAAAATCGTCTAACAAGGAGTTTATTATGAGTGGAAAAATTTATAATCAGTTAGTTCCCTATGTTATCGAACAAACTGGCCGTGGTGAACGCGGAATGGATATCTTCTCACGATTGCTGCGTGAAAGAATAATAATAATCGGTACACCGGTGGATGATCATATCGCCAGCTTAATAATTGCACAATTGATATTCTTGGAATCCGAAGACCCAGATAAGGACATCAATCTTTATCTCAATTCGCCGGGGGGAAGTGTGAGTGCAGGATTGGCAATCTATGATACAATGCAATATATCAGGTGCGATATTGCGACAATATGTATCGGATTGGCTGCAAGCATGGGGGCAATATTATTAGCCGGCGGGACGAAGGGAAAGCGAACTTCTCTTCCAAACTCAAGAATTATGATCCATCAGCCGTGGGGAGGATTTCAGGGAACTGCATCCGATATCAGCATTCAAGCAGAAGAAATTATTAAGATCAAACAGAAACTGAATCAAATCCTTGCACTACACACCGGAAAGGACATCGAACAAATTGAAAAAGATACTGACAGAGATCGTTATATGTCGGTTGAAGATGCGAAAGAGTACGGTATCATTGATAACGTTTTAGTGAAGAGAGTCGACGCAAAGAAGAAGTAATTCAGATCATTTTTATCTTATCTTTCAGTTGTTTATTTAAAAGCTCGCGTGCCCGAAATAAGTGAGCTTTTACTGTACCCAAAGGGATATCCATCAATTCAGCTATTTCTTCATAAGACATATCTTCCTGATGCCTAAGTTCGATCACCCTTTTATATTTTTCCGGTAAAGAGTCAATTGCTTCGTTAATTATCTTTTGACGTTGTTCGAGAATTATTTCTTTGTCTGCAAGAAAAGATGTATCGGGGATTTCAAATGGGCCCTCAATTTCAGAATTTTCCATTCCGGTTTCGATTGAGAAAGTTGTCAATTTCTTTTTACGGATGTAATCAATCGTATTATTTATGCCAATCCTGAATAACCATGTTGAGAAAGCATATTCTTGATTGTATGATGCCAAAGATGCAAATGCTTTGATGAATGCTTCTTGTGTTAGGTCCTCAACTTCTTTTTTATCGAAAACCATTTTAAAGATTAAACTTTGAAGAGAAGGTCTATATTTTTTTAAAAGCCAGGAATAAGCATCCTGATCCCCCTGAATCGCAGCATTCACATGCTGAATATCTTCTTTTTTTGATTCCTCAGTTTTGCGCTCTGCCGGTGTCATCAGAAATGATTTTGTCCAACTCTCTTTTCAAATAGTACCCTTCTTTTTTCAAGGATACAAAATCGTAAAAAACAACGAAGCAAAGATATGTAATTGAGCTAAAAAACAAAAAGAATAAAATCGAGATAAGGGCAATAATTCCTAAAACATTCATTCTTTCTTCGAAGAATAGGAAAAGCTCACCACCAAAAAATATTCTCCAAAATTCAGTGATAAGGAAGAGTGAGAAGAATAAAATTACTGATCCAAGAAAAATTATTAGCCTCGAAATCAGGCCGACTAAATAAGCTCTCAGCCAAAAATTTTTTATTTGATTTATTAATCCGGCATATAATTGAGAGCAATTACTCTTTTTGTATTGATGAACCCAGCTAAGATGAAAGTATGTATTCGGCATCGGAAAAATGAGATTAATCAATCCCGGTAAAACTAAGAGAGCCGTCAATACGACTGTCGAAAGAACAGAAAATAATAAACCAAGAATACTCTTTAGAAATATTTTAATTCCATTTCGAACATGGGCGCTCTTCTTTGAGCCGTTCTCTTCGCGTATAAATTTTCTTCCAAGTTGGAGTTTAGTAATCGACTGAAGAATCACTAAAGTTATGAACACAATCACCGCAGCATATAAACCATAACTTGAATTCAGATATGAGTAATTAAATTGTAAACCAGTCGCAGAAATAATATAGCCGCCAATCAAGAGTACAATTAATTGAGGTATAAATATGCTTGCAAAAATAAACCCTAGGTTCGAAAAGAATAATTTTATCCCAACCGAAATGATGTCGAGAACACCAGCGGGTTCATCCTGCTTAAATAAGATATTTAAATCTTGCGCCAATTTACTTCCTCGAGATTATCTTTTGTTATTTGAAATACTCTTGTCCCCAAGATTCGCCTTATTTGATGTATGTCTTCCGAACTTGTTTGGAAGCTGAATATCTGCGCATCGGCATTACTGCTGAATAATTTAAGAGAATCTATTCCAATATCTGAATACACCCAGATAAAAATTTTATTAGTATAATTTGAAATACCTTGAAATATTTGGGCCGAATTCTTCGGAAATGAATTTTGATTTGAAATGCAGACTATTCCATCCTTCGTTTCAACTAAATATTTATTCCAGGTATGATCTGTATGACTTATTTGCAAGTGAATGTTTTCTGTACTGATTCGGTTATTGACCGAAATTGTATTGCTGGTAATTAAAGGACTGAATGTTAAGTTCTTTTTATTTTCAGAATGAGCAAACTTCAAATCAATTTTTAAGTCAGAATTTATCGCACCTATCTCTTCTTGTGTGAATCCTTCAAGTATTTTTGATTGAATCTTATCGTTGAGTAACCTTTCATTTACATTGATGTTTTTAATAATTTCGCTCATCATTTCTTTTGACAACGGTGCATCAATAATTTTTCGAATTCTTATCACACTTTGACTGGGATCAATCAGACATAGACTTGAAATGTTTTTTGTATCGGTTACGATTAAATAAGACTTATCTTGTGATAAATGCTGCTGTTGAAATATTGGAAAGTAAATGAAGTATGCAGCTATGACAGATACTGTCAGAAATGTTTTAAATACTAAGCTCTTAATCGATTGCAGATGATAGATTAATAATCCGAGAAAAACGAAATAAATCAGTGCATTCATAAGCGAAAAATTATTCACGGTTATATAAGCGAATGATACTTCACCAAATACTTTTATAATATTTAGTGCCAGGTAAACTAATACCGTAGTTGCTTTTTCGTAAATGAAAAATATGAGTGGAAAAATATTGAATGTTATAATTGATAGGATTCCGGCAGCAAGGATGACCCCGATTAGCGGAATGACAAAAATATTTGCAACTAATGCTATGATCGAAAGTTTTTCATAGTAACCAATGACGAATGGCAGAGTACCTATTTGAACTGCAAGTGAAACAAGAAATAGATCAATGATCGAATGGCTTAATGGAAATCTTGGAATAATGCTTATTACTTTTTCTTTTAACGCCTTAAATAATGGGTAAACAATTGCAATCGAAAGAACAGCTCCAAAAGATAATTGAAAACCGGGATTAAAAAAATCTTCCGGCCGAATTATGAGAATTATTATCCCTGCAATTGAGATTGTATTCAGCAGATTCGATTTTCGCTGAAGTATTTTTGAAATTAACCATAATACTGCCATGATCGATGCTCTTATGACCGAAGGGGAGGCATTAGTGATCAAAACAAAGAAGAGCAAACCGAGCGAAACAAGAATTAATTGAATGTATTTATTAAATCGTCCGGAAAGTGCTACAAGTATTATAAGAATATAACCGGTGTGCAAACCTGAAACAGCTAAGACATGTGCCACACCGGAATTGACAAAGTTCGTCTTAACATCGCTTGGAATTTCTGATCTATCGCCAACAAGCAAACCCCTTAACAAAAAAGCTGAATTAGATTCAAAGTTTCGATCAATCTGCTGAATTAATCTTTGTCGGAGATCACTTACTAAATTTCTTAATGAGAATTTATTTTTATGATGCTCAAGCAAATCTAATCGCGAGAATTCATTACTTCTTAAAAGTCCGTTGACGTTTTTCCATTCGAGATACTTTAAATAATCAAAATCGCCGGGATATAATTGTCCCCTTGGTTTAGTGTGATAACCTTCTATTTGAATTGTGTTGCCAATTTTAACAATGGATTTGAAGAAATCCAACGACAATTCCGGAGAGGTGAAAGATGTAATTTCTACTAAACAGGAATTTTTAATTGGGATCGAATGGGATTCTAATCTAACTTGATCATAACTTAGAATAAATTTGATCTTACTTTCTTTGAAACAATCAATTTCACTTATTACACCTTTAAGCATAATTTTTCGATTAAATAACGAATCATGATTTACGTTCTCCGCATTTCTATTACTGTGTATTAAATAATTTCCAATCCCCATAAACACAAGCAGAGCAGAGAGTAAAAGTGAATTGAAAAGCGGTTTATTTTTTGTCAAGTATTTTATGGAGAGCAAGACAATTACGATAACCGGCAGAAAAATTAAATGCGTTAGGTGAAAAGAAAAATATTCTGCAAGGAGAATTCCGAATGCAAATGAAAAGAAAATCCGAGTAAAGAGATATTTATTCCCCATTCAGGTACGAAATTATGTTTCGTTTAACATCTTTAAGTGATTTGATTCTCGATACAAAATCAGCATTGTGTTTCCCTATTGCGAGACATAAGGCGGGATTTCGTGTATGAGTTTTCACGGACAAGTCCTCAAGATTACCGTGATCCGAAATGATGAACAGCATATTTTTATGATAATCAAATTCAGATAAAATCCCTTCAAGAAAGCCATCAAAATTACTGATTACATGATACGCAAAATTGAAATCTTGACTATGTCCCGCATGATCGGTCAAGAAATATTCAAATAAATTAAATTGAAACTCGTCGCCAATTTCTCTAAAGATTTTCCCGGCTTTTTGCGGTGAGATGATAGGCAAATCATAGCCCAGTTTTTCATTCCAAATTTGATTTGTAATTTCAGCTGAGACAGCTTTTTGTTTAAGTATCTCATCAACCTTGCTTAATTTTTGATTCGCATTGAGATAAGATAAAGTCGTAACCGTTAATGTTTTCCTGCCCGATTCGATGTAATCAAAAAATCTCTGCGGATATGCGTTGGAAAAGTTTACTCGAAATCCAAGCTCGATTAATGATTGAAAAATATTTTTTTCTTTAATGATAGGCTTGAGAGTCGAATATGGATAAGGTCCAAAGTGTTGACCGATAATTTTCGCTGCATTCACTCCGCAAAAAATGCTCGTCTGTCCTGTACCACTTTGCGGAAGTCCTGGAACTCCAAGTGTTGCATTCACTGGAAAGATTGAATGATATTTTTTCTTAATTCGCGAATTATTCTTTGTCGGAAACCCACCGAAATAATCGTCGAAGAAATCATATTTAAATCGAATAAAAGGATTTACATCGGGATTATTTTTTCCGATGCCTACTCCATCCAAAAATATCATAAGTAATTTTCGAGAGCCCATATTGATTCAGAATCCCAGTGTCTTGAA
>JAHJVF010000212.1 GCA_018828505.1 Bacteroidota bacterium
CAAAACCCACATTCGTGATTTTCTAAAATCTACTTTCTACAATGATAATGAAATCAATACAAAAGCCAGGAACGATCTTGTAATATATCTTGGTAAAAATACGAATAGTAAGGCGGGGGTTTTGATTGAAGTAAAACATCCTACAAAAAAAGCTGAGATGGTAACAAAGGAATAAATAATCATTGCATATAAATGTTAATGAACCTATTTAGAAGAATCACTAAATGGCTTCAAAAACTTTTTGGACGACTACCAGATAAACAGAAAAAGTCTAATGAAGCAAATAATATTGGGGGAAACGCTGAAGTTCCTAAACCCAATAATTTTGTCGAGCCAAGCATCACAGAAACACCGCAGTCCATAATATCTGATGAATCTCAATATCTAGATAAACCTACCACCGAAAAAATTAGGGATAAAAAAAATGAGCCGACTACGGAACTACTAGATGAGAATTTAGTAGTTGATTCAATTGTTGAAGAAATAGTATCGACAAGCGATGTCCCTCAATTAGATGAAATTCATACCAAAACTGATTTAAGCGATAAGGAGGAAGTTTCTGAAACAAAAGAAGTAAAAGAAATAGAATCTAAAAAGGAAAGGAAACCATACAGTAAGAAAGGTCTTTACGAAGAAAAAAATATCAAAGGTGCTACTACAGACAAAGAGAAAAAGCAAAAAACTCAAAGAGTAATAAATTTAGGAAATACTCAAAGATGGAGGCGGAGACGAGAACAAGTTGTAGATAGAACAACTGTTATTGATACAAATGAAGGTTACCAACAAGAAGAATTGGAGACACAACAAAGAAATAAAACTTTTATTAAGTCTCCTTTCGTTGAACTTAATCTTGACGAAGCTACTATTTATTTGGTATTACCTCAGCAACCGTTAGGAAATGATGAAATCTATAATTCGCTAAAAAAACTGACGTATAAAATCAAGTTGAATAATAAAGAAAGAGAGGTTACTGCAAAAATCAAGCAAAGGAGGAATGGAAATTCCTTTGTTGAAGAGATTAAGATTCCAATTGAAGAACCATTACAAGAGTTTGAAATAATTTATCCCTCAGAACTTGAAGATAGAATATATGCTTATAGACATCATAATGATAAGATTATGTATGTATTTTTTCCTAAAGGTAACAACAAAGCTAAAATGGACTATCTTTTTAATGAAAATGGTGAAAAGAATTTACTTCTTAGAAAAAAGTTGTGGATACTTTTACATGAAGATTATGAACTACTTGCAAAACCAGAAAATATTGAAGAAAGTTTTCCATGGAATTCTTATCAATTATTTCATCTTGATCTGCGAAACATCGAAGTCTTAAAAATTAGTAACCGAAAATATAATAGCGAGGAAGATTTTCCCACCATTCCAACATTTCATCTTGAAGGCGAACAAGTAGAGGATGACTTTAAATTTGAATGTCCACTTTTCATAGGAAATACACTAAAGCTATTTGCACCAAATGAAAATTCAGATGGCTGGAATGTTTGGATTCAAAATAGTTTTGGGGATTTCAAACTCCAAGAAAATTGGAATGGTAATGAGCCGCTTTTACTTTATCCTCCAGATGATTTGCCAAGTGAATATGGCGAATTTCAAGTTGACATCTGCCAGCAAGGAACAAGGGTTCCGGATGATGTGCTTTTCTTCAGATACATTCCGCATATTCAATTAAACTATCCAAGGGAACTAATAATTCCTGATCCAACCGTAGGACACAAAACGGAAATGATAAATGTAAAATTATCTGAACATCTATCTTGGGAAATTAAAATTGATACTAATGAATTTGTAAATCAAATTAATAGTTCAGTATTTAAAATTAGTTTACCCTCTGAAAAAGATACTATTAGTTTTTCGATAAATAAACAAAACGAAAATGAAAACAGTATTAATAGTAAGATTACTCTTCCTAGATTAAAATGGCGAATATCAAGAAAAGAATCATGGTGTAGCATTACAATATTAGTTAAAAGAAATAAGTTGGTTTATGGGGAAGATTTTTCTGTTTTTGTGATGACTAATGATTTCGAAAATAATTATAACATATGCGGTAAATTGGAAAGTGATGGTAATGTTTTGCAAAGAGCAAGTTTATTGCGAAAAATTTTTGAATATGAAATTAGGTTAAATAGTTTCTTTGACGCTATAAAAAATAATAAAGATACCTGTAACTTTTTTATAGAGGTTTTTTTAGAGAATAAACAATTAAGTAAACTTATACTGTTTAAAATTCCCCCTGTATTAAGAAAATGCAAAGTCGAAGATTGTGGTTTCTCAACATACGAGCACCATAGTATGTTGCATCACTTTCAATCAAATCATTTAAATGATTTTGTAGTACATCTATCGTATGAAGAGATGAGGAAAATTGATGCGACTTTACCACAATATATTTATAAATGCAGTCATTGTGATTACTACAGTCGTAATGATGATCGCAACAATCCAACTACAGCTATTACAGAGCATATTGAAGATACTCATCCAGGACCGATTTGTTTTCGCGTTGTTACAGATATAAATGAAATTCGAGAGAATGTATTTCCCGACATACCGTACTTGTACAAATGTGGAATATGTTCACGTCATTTTGAAAACTTTACTGAGGATGATAAAGTAAATCATTTTTCCCAAAATCATTACAATGAATTTGTGGAACTTCAAGAGGATTAAATATTATGTCACTTGATCCTTTAAAAACAACTGAAATAATTAAAGAAAGTTTTACAAGGTATTTAACTTCTTCTTTTCACATAAGAGATCATAAACTAAGACAACTTTTTTATGAGGAAGTTGAAAAATTTGGTTACATGAATGGACCGATTCTAGAAGCAACACCACCCTTTAAGTCTGAATGCACACTCAAAAACTTAGCGGAAGAAGGTTTAATTAGTGCAGTAGCTCAACAGATTTTAATGAGTTGCTTTCCGTATTTAGAGGGCAAACTTCTTTACACTCACCAAGAAAAATCTATTCGTAAAGTAATTAATAATCGAAACATTTTAATTTCTTCCGGAACTGGCAGCGGTAAAACGGAATGCTTTTTAATTCCTATTCTTAATCATCTTATTAACGAACATAAAGCTGGTCAGTTAGGACATGGTGTTAGAGCTTTGCTTTTATATCCAATGAATGCATTAGCAAATGATCAGCTTAGGCGATTAAGAGATATATCCGCGATTATGGAAAAAGATTTTCCTGATGTACAGATAACTTTTGGTAGATATGTTGGCGATACAAAACAGACCAAGAAGGAAGCGATAGAAAATTTTAGGTTTACTAATCCTGGTAAAGAGCCTGTTAAAAACGAACTGCTTTCAAGAGAAGAAATGCAGAAAACCCCTCCTCACATTATAATAACTAACTATGCAATGCTTGAATACTTGATGTTACGTCCTGATGATTCTCCGCTTTTCGATGGTGAGTATGCAAACAAATGGAAGTTCTTGGTTTTAGATGAGGCTCACATATACAATGGTGCACAAGGTGTTGAAATGGGTATGTTGCTTCGTCGTTTGAAAGATAGAGTATGCGAAGGACAGACCGGAAAATTACAATGCATCGCAACGGGTGCTACTCTTGTAAAAGAAGATGAGGATTTTGATAAGGTTGCTGAATTTGCAAATAACTTGTTTGGTGAAACATTTGAAAAGCAAGATATAATAAAAGGTGAGAAGATCAGTATTCCAAGTCCTGAAGCGATGATTGATTTCCCAAAAGAAATTTACTTAGCTCTCGATAAAATTATTCAAGAAACTGATGAACAAAAGCTGGATGCGGAATTTTTTATCCAAATCCTTAAAGAGAATAATATTCCTAAATCTCTAATCACAGACGCTAAAACAAAGTCTGATAAAAGTGCAAAAAAGTTTTTGTATGAGATATTATTAAAGGATAGAAGAATTTCTTTATTGAGAAATTTGTTGAAAGAAAGTTCTCAGAAACTTGAAGACATTTTACAGAAAGAAAAACTTTCAGATATTGATCGTGAAAGCTTAATAAGTCTAATTAACATTGCTGTTTGGTCACGACCGGATAAAGATTCATTGCCGCTTTTGCCTGCAAGATATCACGTATTTGTTCGGGCACCGGAAGGAGTTTTTGTATCATTTTATTCTGAACCGAAAATATTCCTCGAGCGAAGAGAAGTAACAGATGATTGTCATGCTGTCTTTGAACTTGCCACTTGTCGCAGATGCGGACAAGAATATTTGGTAGGTAACATCGTTGATGGAAAACTAAGACATCCATTTTCTGAAATAGACACACCAAGGAAAAACAAGTATTTCTTAATTACAGAGGATACTAAAATAGAAGATGACGAAGATGAAGGAGTTGCTGTTGCAGAAGAAATCTCTGAACTTGACAAAGTATGGAAGTTATGCACCAAATGTGGTTTAATGGAAGAAGAAGAAATACCCAAGTGTGATTGTCCGAAAGAGCCCAATTCAGTTCGCACACTCATTGAAATAAACTTTAAAACAGATACTTTGAATAAATGTCATTCTTGTGGACTTAGGTCAATCAACATAGTCCGTGAATTTGTTTTTCAACAAGATGCACCAACATCGGTTTTAGCTACAGCTTTATTTCAAAATCTTGATGTCAAAAAGCAAGGTCAGAAAAAAATTCTTGTATTTTCAGACAGCAGACAAGATGCAGCTTTCTTCGCGCCATACTTGGAATTAACATACAAAAGAATTCTTTGGAGACGTGTAATTGTTGAAGCGCTCAAACAGAACGAATCAATAAAAGATTACCGACTTGAAAGTCTTTGCGGAGATGTGCTTAATATCGCTTTAGCTAAAAACCTTTTTGACCAAGGAATGGATGATAAGCAAAAGAAAAAAGAAACATGGGGCTGGATAATACATGAGTTTTGTGCATTAGATAAAAGAAATTGTTTGGAAGGTACTGGACTTTTATCTTTTTCGATAATTCCACCAAATGAATGGATGCCAATAAATGAATTATTAGAACCACCATTGAATTTAACAATCGAAGAAGCTAAAGCGTTATACAAAATGCTGCTTGACACTTTCAGATATAACAAAGCCATAACTTTTCCTAAAGAAGGACCAACTCCTCAAGATGAAATTTTTAAGAGGTTTAATCGGAACAAAGAATATAGATTTAGAGGAGAGATATCTGATAATAGAAATCAAATCTATTCATTCTTACCGACTGTCAAAAGAAATAATTCAAGATTAGAGTTTCTGAAAAAACTAAATAAGAAAATAACGGGAGAAGAGATAGATAATGCGAAATGTAGAAAACTTCTAGGCAAGATATGGAATGACATACAATCCTATTGGAAAGATAGTTCTATTGAATTGATTAGTGACCGCCGACATGGCATTCTTTACCAGCTTAATTATCAATTTTGGCGAGTTAACATAACGAAGATGGACCCTAATTTATTTTCGTGCGATAAGTGCGGAGTAATATTATCTCATAATGTTCGTAGAGCTTGTCCTACTTTTGGTTGTGACGGAGATGTAAATCTAATTGATTCTTATAAAAAAGAAATTATCGAAAGAAATCACTACCGTTACTTATATGAAAATCTTTCAATAACGAATTTAAAAGCAGAAGAACATACTGCTCAACTAAAGCAAGATGAAGCAACGCAAGTCCAAAACAATTTCATTAGTGGAAAAATCAATGTTCTTAGTTGCACAACTACTTTTGAATTAGGAGTTGACCTTGGCGAACTTGAAACAATCTTTCTTAGGAATATTCCACCTGAACCCGCTAATTACATTCAGCGGTCTGGCAGGGCAGGTCGTAGATTAGATTCTGTTGGATTTACATTAACTTTTGCTCAACTCAGATCACACGATTTAACATACTTTAAAGAACCACAGAAGATGGTTGAAGGAAAAATAAAACCTCCGGTTGTTCAAATTAAAAATGAAAAGATTGTGCGCCGACATTTACACTCAATAGTTCTGTCCCGCTTCTTCAGAGAGTACCCTGATTATTTTGGAGTTGTTGACTCGTTTTTTAGATTAGAGAGAATAGGCGATCCTGGTAGGCAAAAACTTATTGAGTATCTTACTAGTAAACCAGACTTCATTCTGGAATCTTTGCACAGAACCATTCCTGAAGAAATGCAAACACAGTTTGGACTAGAACGGTGGGATTGGACAAAAAACTTTATTGAAAACGATGGTTCACTTGTAATTGCAGAAGCTAAGCTAAAAGATGAATACGAAGAGCTAAAAAGTTTTATAGAAATAAAGAAACAAGCTTGGAATAAGGCAGCAAATCAGTCCGAGAGAAACAAATTGAATTATGTTATCGGCTGGGCTGAAGATAGACTAAAGACTATTCGCAATCGACAACTGATTAACTACCTTGCAAGCAGTAATGTAATTCCGAAATATGGTTTCCCAGTTGATGTCGTAGAATTATCAATAAACTCACATATCCCCGAAGCAAAGAAGGTTCAATTGGAAAGAGATTTACGTATTGCAATTTCGGAGTTTGCACCAAGTAGTCAAGTGGTGGCAAAAGGTCTCATTTGGGAAAGCGCCGGATTGCGTTTGTTAAAGAATAAAGCTTGGCCCTTGTATTGGTATTCAGAATGTCCAAACTGTGGAAAATTTAATTTACAGAACGCAACGATAGAAGAAAAATTAACTGAAATAACTTGTACAGATTGTCAGCAATCAATTAGTCGTGGAGAGATTCATAAATTTATTGTTCCTCAATTTGGATTCGTTACTAATAGAGAAACAGAGCCCAAAAGACCCGAAGAATCAAGACCGAAGCGTGAGTTTTCCACAAGACCTTACTTTTTTGATTATAAAAAAGATCCTGTTGAAAATAAATTCCCTATTGGTAACATCGGTATGGTAACAAATTACTCATCAAGTGGTGAATTAGCAGTAATTTGTAAAGGGAAAAAAGGTATTGGATTTTACGTTTGCTTTGATTGTGGTAGTTCTTTTAAGGAAAGAAAAAGCGGCGAGCATAAAAGACCGAATGGAGAAAAATGCTCAGGCACTATAAGAGGACCACTTCATCTTGGGCATACTTTTACTACAGATGTACTATCTATTCTTTTTGAAAAGTACGTAAAACTTGAAACCCCTACAGATGTAAGTTTTTGGTTATCTCTACTCTATGCTATTCTTGAAGGGACAAGTCAATCTTTAGGAATTCGCCGACAAGATTTAGATGGTTGTTTGTATCCTTATAAAAACAAAACTGCTTTGGTGCTATTCGATAACGTACCTGGCGGTGCTGGGCATGTCAAACGAATTACAGCAGAAAATAATTTAGCGGAAATTTTAATAGCTACTTACAACCGGCTAAAGAATTGCCAATGTGGATTAGAAACAAGTTGTTATAGCTGCTTAAGAAATTATCAAAACCAATTTTGTCATGATAAATTGAAAAGAGGATTGGTAATGGAATTTTTAGAAAAGAATTTATTTTAACAATGAAGATTAAAGTTCAGAAAGTAGTTGAATATTATGGAGTTTATTAGGTTAATGAATTATCAAAGACATTAATGAAGTATTTACTATTCGTAGCTTTGTAGAAGCAAATATTGAGAACAACAAACAGATTCTTAGACAATTAGAAAAGAGTTTACTCTTGATGGAGTTCAATCAAAAATACTTGTCCAAGTTTTTAAGGGATGGAAGTTTTACAAAAAAAGATTTATTGGATTTTTATTCAGGTGAAGAAGTATGGTAATCCATGCCTATGGCAAAAAAAACTACAAACAGATAGAGAGTGAAATAACAAAAGCAATATTGTAAGTCGAACTTAAGTTCGACCTACAGTGAAAACAAACAAAATGAATTAAAAGTTGTACGGATTAACGGAAGAGGAGATAAAGATAGTTGAGGGAAACGGAACCTCCTAAGATGGACAGGTTAACAATGAGCTATGAAACTTAGTATAATAACCCCCCCCTTCTTTTCCCCTCTCGAGCTTGTCCCGCTTGCGGGGAGGGGAATTCAAAAGGGGCGTGTCTGAAGATGTATGATGCGCAGAAAAATAATCCCATTACAGGAATGTGAAATTTATGAAATTGAGATTTGCTCATATTTGTAAGTTGTTATTATGTTATTAATATGGTTTTTAAATTACCGCCAACGTTCTGAAATTGGCGATGTGGTGTATTTCAAGGCTCGTCACTGACACTCAATACAGAAAATTATTTATTAAAGTGTACAAAATTTGCACCTCACCCGCAATTATGTCAAAACCATGTTACATGTACAATCGTTCTGGCTCTCGTGGCGTTGACTTTAGCGGCTGTAAAATGTGTCTGCTTTTGTGGGTGGATTTGTTTATTTTTAAATGATTTTAAATATCAACTGTTAATATTAAATCACTCTGAAAAGAGGTAAGTTCAATTATTTTTTAAGTAATTTGAAGACATGAACAGCAACATACTAAATGAAAAAATTTGGCGAAACAAGCTGGGCTTGTTTCCTATGCCGTTGTTTCAAGAAAAATCTCCAAAGGAGAAATTCATTTTGTTGAATGGAGGCGTATTGGGTAATCTTTGCCTTGACTTCCGAAATGAAAACATTTCTGATGTAAGAAATTATGCTTGGTCTTCGGACGTAGGTCATTATTTAACCGTTAATGAAAAATTTGTCACTGTTTACAGATGGGACACCTATCAAAAGAATAATTACGATATTAATTCCGTTGCTGATAAATTAAATGACTTTTACGATTACTTAAAAAAGCAAGAAGTAAACAAGCATGATACTATTATAAAATTTGGAATTCAGCTTTATAGGCAGATTAGGAGTTTACTAAGAGACAATGATGGAGGCGATTCCTTAAATGCTTTGCTCTATCTTTTTGCTTGTGTTGCGGATGATAAAGATAGGAGTAAACTGGTATTAAAGAATTGGGCAATCAGTAAAGCAACAAAAGATAAAGTTAACGAAATTGATAATTCAAGCTGGGGTGAATTGCATGAAATATTTATTAGAGGGTCACAGTCAAAGGGATTACAACCAGATATTAATTTGCTATTAAGACATGCATCGGGTAGCCTTTTTCAAGAGGCTCATTTTGAAACTCTTTTTCCTTCAAACTATCAGCAAACTCTTCCAGGATTTCTTCCGAAAATTGATGCAAGACTTGGAGTAAAAAGTAAAGATCAAACAAGTGCACATTTTACTCCTACTTCAGTTGTTAGAACTATAGTTGAAGAATCTATCAATAACTTTTCATTCACTGGCAAAAGAGAGATAACTGTTTTAGACCCAGCATGTGGGTCGGGTGAATTTTTAAAAGAATTTGTTCGGCAAGTCAAGTTGAAAGGGTTTAAAGGCAATATCAATTTGATTGGTTGGGATATTTCAGAAACTGCAATTGATATGGCTAATTTCATAATCAATTATGAAGTCAAGCCCTATAAGGATTCAGTTACAGTTAAACTTGAACAAAAGAATGCTTTAGCTGAGGGTAAGAATTGGAAATTATCAGCAGATTTTGTTTTGATGAACCCTCCGTTTATTTCATTAGAGTTGATGGATGCTGAACTAAAAGAAAATGTTTCTTCCATTTTAGGAGAGTTAAATAACAAACGACCAAATACAGCAGGTGCTTTTCTTTGGAACGCTACACAATGCCTTAAAGATGGTGGAGTGATTGGTTGTGTTTTACCAACATCAATTTTTGAAAATGAAACTTACATTCCTTTGAGGGAAGAAATAAAAAAAATAATTGATGTTAAAATTGTGGGGCGTTTAGGAAGCCATACTTTGTTTTCTGAAACCCTTGTGGATACTGCAATTTTCCTAGGCGTTGTGAAAAAAGAAAAAACTCAAAACCCGCTTGTATTTTGGAGTGATTACAAAACTGAGTCAGCTTCTGCTTCCTTAAGGGAATTAAGAAAAATTAGTACTCAAAGTATTTCAGAAGAGATAAACGAGATTGGATACAGTTTATATCACAATCCTACGTTGATAAAGAGTGAAAGTTGGATGCCAATTCCTCACAATTCTTATGAATTACTTAATAGATATAAAAACTTTACAAAAGTTAAAGATGTTTTTGATATTTATCAGGGAGCAAGAACTGGATTAAATTCTGCTTTTGTTGTCCCTAAAGAATTCTACATCACTCTTAGTAATAAAGAGAAAAAATATTTTAGACCGGCAGTAACAAACGACTCAATTGTTAATTGTGTATTAAATGATAGTTACTATGTTTTCTATCCACAAAGCGAACAATTACCGGAAATAATTTCTGATAAGGATTTAAGCAAAATCGTTCCAGTATTTTATAAGAATTATCTATTGCCTAATTATAAAAAATTAGTCAATCGAAAAGGGATAAAGGAATGGTGGAATTTAACTAGACCGAGAAATTGGCAAAAGCCATTTGTGTCAAAAATAGTATCAAAAGAATTTGGCAAAGCAGGGGATTTTGCATTTGACAAAGACGGAATATTTGTTGCTGAAAGAAGCCATGCTTGGTTTCCGAAAAAAGATTATGTTTTATGGGATTTAGGATATGCGTATGTATGCGTTTTGAGTATGCCGATAATAAATGATTTTCTAACTGGTTTATCTAAGCAACTTGGCGGCGGTAATTGGTGGTATCTTTCTTCAAAATATTTAAACGATATGCCTTTACCAAATTTGTTTGATGCCAAAAAATATAATCAAGCAATACTGAACGAGTTGATTGCACTTGGAATTCAAATGAGTGAGGGTGAAAAAGTAGAGAAGGAACAACTTGTTAGATTATCAAAGATTGTTTTTAATGGCTAATCCTTCAATTATAGGACACTTACAAAGTCGTCTTAAAAGAACACTTGATGATAAATCAATTCTTATCGGTGAACTGGAAAGAGGCACTGGGAATTATACTATTGTTTCATGTTTGAGATTTAGGCATCTCATTGATGATGAAACAAAGCGCAATATCGGAATATTGCCTATCAGAGTTGCTGATGCTGCGGATTATTGGTTATCTCTATCCGTAAATTTTGATGTTATAATAAAGAAAATAAATCATGTTTCAATTACATTTTTTGATGATGCTCGGAGTAAAATCTTTAGAGCTGACTGGTCAAATAATGAATCCTCAATTGTTCATGCACAACCTCATTGGCATGTACATAATAGAACGCCAGATTTTAGTTCTCCACTTTGGGATCCAGAGGCTGTAAAAATATTTTCAAGCGAAGCTGCAGAATCAGTAAAGGATAAAATAAAAAACATTCATTTTACTATGGCTGCTTCTTGGAATAGCAAACTTAATCATGTTGAAAGTCTTGCTGATAGTGAAGACAGTAAAGTGTTAAAATGGATTGATGGTGTATTAGTATACTCTAAGCAGCAATTAACTTACTTACACGATAAAACAAAAGTCTAACAAAGCGTTGACAAGATTTGGCTCTTTTGTTTTTGCTCGTGGGCTTGTGTGTTGGGCAAAAGCAAATGTGCGGATATGATTTCCACCGCCAGAAGCCGCTGGACGAATATATCATAGACTTTTTCTGCAATGAATTGATGCTTGCTATAGAGATTGACGGTTTAAGTTATAGAGGCCAAGAAGAGTATGACAAACTGCGACGAGAGAAATTGGAAAGCATGGGAATAAAATTCTTACGCTTTGACGATGACGAAGTCTGCTGTAAGCAGATTGAAAAAGTGCTTGGTACAATTGAGAAGTGGATAAAAAACAATAAGGGAAATTAAAAAAACAAAAACCAGAACAGTCAGTAACCGGTCCATACTGTAGAAAACATAAATGAAACGGATAAGTTTTTTTAACAGTGTTCGAAATGAAAACCAACCAAAAAAGACTTACTCGATTTTTACAGCGGTGAAGAAGTAAAAGACAAGTACAAACAAATTGAAAGTGAGCTAACAAAAACATTTGACGGTTGAAGAAAAAAAATTGCTGGGATCAAAAGCAAAAAGGAAAAGTCTGAGTCCTATTATAATTATCAAAGCAAATACTTTGGCAAATTCGATGAACATTTAGGTAAGGCATATCAGAGTCCAAAGTGGCTGCAAGAAGAAAAAATATCCACGCTCGTGAAAGATGCTTTGCTTTTTAGAGATGAAAAAGAATACAATCTGATTGTTTATTCAAAAATGCCCAATCATGTACATCTAGTATTTACACCAATTGTAGGTCGAGATTTGGCATAGCCATTCCTACGGAATATCTCGACCACAACTAAATTTTTGAAAAAAGATCAGTCATTTCCATTGCACTAATTGCTGCATCCCACCCTTTATTGCCGGCTTTTGTACCTGCACGTTCCAATGCTTGTTCAATGGTATCAGAAGTTATTACTCCAAAGACGACCGGAATACCGATTTCCAATCCAACATTAGCAATGCCTTTGGCAACTTCCGATGCAATAAATTCGAAATGAGGTGTTGCGCCCCGAATTACAGCTCCGAGACATATTACTGCATCATATTTTTTTGATGCTGCTATTTTTTTTGCAACTGTTGGTATTTCAAATGAGCCGGGTACATAAACAACGGTTATATTTTCTTCATCTCCATCGTGGCGAACCAAACAATCAATCGCCCCGGAAAGAAGGCTTTTCGAAATCACCTCGTTAAAACGGGCAACAACAATCGCAAACTTTTTCCCTTTAGCAGAAATGTTTCCTTCAATTGATTTCACGATTTATCTCCTTTTTGTTTTCATTTCACAAGTAGATGACCTAGCTTGTTCTTTTTGACTTTGAGATAGTTTTGATTTACTGCGTTTGGATTTATTTCAATAGAAACGCGTTCAACTATTTCCAGATCATATCCTTTTAACCCGACTATCTTTGTTGGATTATTTGTCATCAATCTAATTTTTCTTAAACCAAGGTCTTTTAAAATTTGAGCACCAATTCCATAATCCCTTAAATCAACTTTGAAACCCAATAGCTCATTTGCTTCGACAGTGTCTTTTCCTTCCTCTTGAAGCTTATAAGCTAAAAGTTTATTTACCAGGCCGATTCCCCTCCCTTCTTGACGCATATAAAGCAGAACACCTTTTTCTTCATTTTCGATCATCTCTAAAGCTCTGCTCAATTGTTCACCACAATCGCAGCGTTTTGAGCCGAACACCTCTCCTGTTAGGCACTCGGAATGCACTCTTACTAAAGTTGGCTCTCCATTACTAACATCACCTTTTACAAGAGCAATTGAGTAATTGTTTTGTTCCAACAAATTCTCATAAAGATGAAGTTTAAAATCACCATACTTAGTTGGCATATTGAGGTTTACTATATTACGTACAAGTTTTTCAGTTCTTCTTCTGTATTCAATTAGATCGGCTATCGTAATTATTTTAAGATTATGTTTCCGTGCAAAACTAAAAAGTATGGGAGTGCGGGCCATTGTACCGTCTTCATCAAGGATTTCACATAGAATTCCTGCCGGAAATATACCGGCAAGATTTGCAAGATCAACCGCAGCCTCCGTATGACCTGCGCGTTTTAACACCCCACCTTTTTGGGAAATTAATGGGAAAACATGTCCGGGCCTGGCAAAGTCTCTTGATTTTACATTTGAATTAGTTACAGCTAAAATTGTAGCCGATCTGTCAAAAGCTGAAATTCCTGTAGAAGTTCCGAATTTATAATCTATGGGAATTGCAAATGGCGTTTGATGAAGAGTAGTATTCTCTTCAACTATTAGTTCAATATCCAGTTCTTTTGCACGAGCTTCAGTTAAAGTAACGCATAAAAGACCGCGTGCTTCTTTGGTCATAAAATTTACTGCTTGAGGAGTGATTTTTTCCGCCGCCATCACCAAATCGCCTTCGTTCTCTCGGTCAGCGTCATCAATTACAATTACCATCTTGCCATTGCGGATATCTTCAATTGCCTCTTCTATTTTATTGAAGTCAACAGAATTATTTATGTCATTTTGCTGCATATTAGTATCCAAGATTCTTTAACCATCCATCTGTAATTTTATTTTTTTTCATCTGACCTAAATACTTTTCAAGATACTTTGCAATAATATCAACTTCTATGTTAACTTCGTCACCTAATTTTTTAAACATAAGAATTGTGTTAGACCAGGTATAAGGAATTATAGAAAAATTAAGTACAGTGTTTTCTACTTTGGCTATTGTTAAACTTATTCCGTCAATTGCAACTGAACCTTCATCAATCATATAGTGTGAAAGCTCTTTGGGAATCTCAATAACGAGCTTATAATTCTCTCCAAGTTTATTAATAGTTGAAATGATGCCAATACCGTTTACGTGTCCTTGAACAAAATGACCGCCAAGCCTATCAGAAAGCCGCAATGCTCTTTCAAGATTGACAAATGAGTTCGTTTTAATATTTTTTAAGGTCGATTTTATCAACGTTTCGCCAACGGCATCAATCCAAAAATATTTTTCCACGTTACGAATAACGGTTAAACATACACCATTGACTGATACTGAATCGCCAACTTTTAATTCATTAAAATTTTTTTCAGCTCTAATCTTTATACGAAAACCACCTGCTATATTTTCAACCGCAGTGGCATTCCCGATTTCTTCTATAATTCCTGTAAACATATACGAAACTTATAAATTTAATCGATGATTTGCTGAAAATTTATTTTGTTCCACTATAGACCAACGCCACATCGTTTCCTAAGCATTTAGTTTCAAGAAGAGTAAGATTTATAATCTGTATGGTATTAAAATGATTAGTATCGTAAATTCTTTCAAAAGCACTTATTCCTTTACCTAAAATCCGAGGTGACTGTAGAACTATCAACTCATCGAATAATCCATTTTTTATGAATTGTTGAAAAACCTGTCTGCCGCCTTCAACCAAAACAGATGTGATTTTCTTTTCACCAAGCATCTTCATTATTAGCATCAAATCTATTTTCCCTTCGGGTGTAGACGTTAATTCTATAATTTTAGAGCCCATTTGAATTATATTATTTTTCTTCTGTATTGAAGCAGTATTTGAAGTTACAATCCAAGTTTCATTCTTCTGTTCATTTTGCCCCGGAGAGGTGTCCGAATGGACTCCCCAAAGGGGTCTTCGACCTTCGGAGGATTCCCATAAAACCGTTGCTCCGGTATTTATATTAAGATTTCCATCAATGATTACTCTTTTAGGATTTCTACCTTCAACAAAACGTACGTTTAATTTGGGATTATCAACATTCACTGTATTAGCACCTACGAGTACAGCATCATGCTGCGCTCTTAATCGATGAACATATTTTCTTGATTCGGCACCGGTTAACCAAGTTTGACCTGCCATATCATAGCATTGTCGTGGCGGGTCAGAATGTGTAATCGATATTTTTGCATCAAGTGATTGAGCAATTTTCACTGTAACAAATGGAATCTGCTTTTCTGTATATTTGAGATAAAACTTATTCAGTTTTTTTCCCTCGTCTTCCAATACTCCGGTCTTAACTTCAATTCCGGCATTTTTCAATATTTCTATTCCTTTGCCGTTAACTTCGGGATTCGGGTCGGTATTACTTATTATGACGCGTGAAATACCGCAATTAATTATTAGCGGAACACAAGGGGGAGTTTTTTTATTTGTATGGCAGCATGGTTCTAAATTGCAATAGAGGGTTGCACCTGTTAATGTTTCTTTTGAATTTCTAATGGCAATCGCTTCAGCGTGTGATTCGCCATATTTTTTGTGATATCCTTCAGATATTATTTTATTGTCTTTCACGATTACAGCGCCTACCAAAGGGTTGGGAGAAACAAAGCCACTTCCTAATTCGGCTAGTTCAAAACATCGGTGTATATATTTCTTGTTAACTTTTTTTTGCATCTTCAACTACTTATTAGGTTGCTTCTTCAATTGAAATTAATTGTACTCAAAAATTACTTAATTTTTGTGTCTATCGAAATATCGGCAATTTGAAAGGAGGGCTTACTTTGCCCATCATTGTTTTGATTAAAAATTTTTTATTAATCAGCTGATAATTAAATATATATATTATCTACTGTAAATTTATTCAAAATTACTCAAATAAAATATAAATTATCGCATAGATCGAATAACGTTCTGGCTAAAAGAATAATCCTAACATACTTAAGAAACATATTTTTAGACGAAGTGAAATTTATGATCAAATTATTAGCGATATGAATTAATTTAGAAGAACTGTAAAGTACATATCTATGAACCCAGTAAATATCCATTTGGTTAGTAATATTAAAAATTAGGTTCTACCGCTAATAGTGTGAAAGTCCGCCGTGGCATATTAAAAAACTGCTTCCGATCCGTAAACTGGCCCTGTGAGATACCTGCCCGCCGAACAAAGCTCGATGAGGCAGGCGGGGACGACAAAATTGGTCCGTCATCCGTCAGCTGACGGAGATGGATATCTCAATAACCGGGAGTACATTATCTCACGGGGCTGGCAGACAAAACAAAAATGGAAAGTCGCTGAAGGCAACCTTATCAAATCTAATTCACCCCGCCTGCCAATACATAGCGCGGTAAACCGCAATGGAAGATGTTTAATGGAAGATGGAAAATGGAGAAAATCAGTTTTAAATATTTTGACATAAAAAACAAAAATATTGTTCACA
>JAHJVF010000213.1 GCA_018828505.1 Bacteroidota bacterium
AAGAAAAAATATTTTATTCTCATCGAGGTGCATCATACGGCTCTTTCGTGTACAATTCTTCATTGAATATTAAAGATGCTTTTGGACTTGTTGAATCATTAATAGAGTATTGCCGCAGCAAAAAATTTGATAAAATTATTCTTACACTTCCGCCAATAATTTACTGCTCAAAGATTTCTAATTATATCGATTTTGCCTTGGTGAGGCATGACTTCAAATATCTGAAAAGAGAAGTGTCGAGCGTCGTTTCACTTGATTTTGAAGATGAGAATTTGGCTTACACATTTCGCCCCGAAGCAAGAACGGCATTGAAGAAGTCTTTGAAATCCGGAGTTGAAATCGCAGAAACAGACAGGTTCGATGAATACTATGAGATACTAAAAGAAAATCTTAAGATGCGGCACAACGTAAATCCGACTCACACTCTCGAAGAATTAAAAAAAATTAAAAAGATATTTCCGACTCGTGTCAGGTTATTTGGCGCATTTGTTAATTCGAAATTGATTGCAGGCGTTTGTAATTTTTCAGCCAATAAAAAAGTTGTACTGGCTTTTTACATTTCTCATGATGAAAGTGCCCAAGAATATCGCCCTGTAAATTTACTTTTTTATGAGATCATGAGAAAATATAAATCAGAGGGATTTAATTATCTCGATTTCGGGATATTCACAGTGAACATGGAGCCGAATTGGGGATTAGGAAGATTTAAAGAAAATTTCGGTGCAAGAGGAATTTTCCGTGACTCATTTCACTTAGATTTATAAGAACTTGTGTTAAAAATTCTGCACATAGCAGTCGAGAATTTTGCCGGCGTACCTCATTCGTTTGTACAGATGCACAGGGCTTGCGGCGATGAATCAAAATTGATTACTTTTTATCGAACTCCTTACAAATTTTCTGAAGAAGCTTGCCTGAATTATTATGTCCCGAGAAATTTTGTTTCGAATTTTTGGCGAAGAACGAAAATTACAGCCCTTCATCAATCTGTGGCGAAAAAAGAGAAAACATATCCAATCTATTTCGAGCCGAAAAATTTTTTTGAATCGCTCTATTTCGATCTTGCAGAATCACTACGTACGAAAAAGATTATGAATTTTATCGAAGAGCACGAGCTGAATAAATACGATATAATTCATTACGATGGGGGAATGGATTTTTTCAGGGATTCACAAATTGCAAAAAACTGGAAGATCGACGGTAAGAAAATTGTCTGTTGTTATTACGGCAGCGACCTCCGTTCACGAGGATTGATGAGAGAGCTAGACAGAATTTCAGATTTGAACTTAACTTCTGAATTTGATCATCTCAAAATGCACCCGAACATTCATTATATTTTTTATCCTTTCAATACGGATGAACTACCAAAAAAAATTGAGAATAGCTCGGAGAAAGTTAGAATTATTCACACTCCGACCAATCGTAAATTTAAAGGAACGAACCTGATTCTCAGAATGATCAACAAAATAAAAAAAGAGCGGCAAATTGAATTTGTACTTCTTGAAAAACAACCACGTTCAAAAGTTCTCAAAGCTAAAGCAAGTTGTGATATTTGCATTGATCAAGTCGGAGGAAGAATGGGAGGAACCGGTTATGGTAAAAGCGGTTTGGAGAGTCTTGGAATGGGAATACCGACAATCACAAACATGTCTAAGGAATATGAAGATTTTCTTCAGCCTAATCCATTTGTTGTAGCCAATAATGAAAATGAGCTTTATACACGTCTAATAGAATTAATTGACTCTGCGGAGTTGAGGGAAGAGATTGGAATCAAATCTCAAAAATGGGTTAAGGAGCATCATTCATTTGAAAAAGTTAATCAAGTATTGAAACAACATTACCGAGAGCATGGCATCCTCTGAAGGTAAATCTGGTCACGGAATATTTTTTCACACAAGTATTTATGGATTTGGACATCTTGTCGCTCGCGGCTTAAGCTTCATTCTACTCCCATTTTATACTCATTACATTTCATCGAATGAGTTCGGTATTTATTCGCTTATCATTTCTTCTGCAACAATCGTTTCAATTTTATTCCATCTTGGACTTCAGGGAAGTTTTGTTAAATATTTTACTTCGGCAAAATCACGCAACGAACAGAAATTAATCTTCTCAAATTTAATATTCATGATCTCCGCGGTTTCGCTGCCGCTAACAGTGATCTTAATATTCTTTTCCAGAGAATTTTCAAATTTGATTCTTCACAGCGGAGAATATTCAGCTTCATTTTCTCTTGGGATTATCTCAATCTTATTGATGACTTACTCGTACTACTTTTCAATTGTTTACGTTACGCTTGAAAGATCGAAACGGTTTGTGATCAATACCGTTATTTCCGCATTGTTGAACTTTGTCTTGAATGTGATTTTTATTCACAATCTTTCACTTGGAATTAACGGTATCTTTTATGCACAGATCATCAGTTCGATTGTTCTTATTTTATTTTGTACCGATGTTCTCAAAACTTACTTCCAATTTGATTACGATTCGGGCTGGGTCAAAAGCATTTTAAAATTCGGTTATCCATTTTTCTTCTCGAGTATTTTTACGGTACTGACCGAGGTCTTTGATAGATTTTTAGTCGATTATTATCTCGGCAGCGAGAAAGCCGGGATCTATTATCTTGGTTACAGATTCGGGTTGATTCTGAATTTGTTCGGGATATCATTCAAAAACTCATGGCTGCCGCACTATTATAATTTTATTGCAAATTTAAAGGATGACAAACCGAATTACCTCGGAAAAGTATTTTCGAAATTACTTGTCGTCTCTGCGATCGTGATTGTTCCGGTTTCACTTTTTGCTGATGATGTATTCTCTTTCAAGTATAATGGTTTTCAAATATTTTCCTCAGAATATTTTGAAGCTGCATCAGTAATTCCGTTTGTAATGTTTGGATATATGTTCGCGATTTTGATGTCTTTCTATTCTTTGGGACCTTACATCAGCGGGAAGTCGATTCATTTTTTATCATCAGACCTTTTATGTTTTGCAAGTAATTTGTTATTGAATATTCTTTTAATTCCAATGATCGGAATTGTCGGAGCGGCAATTGCAACGATGGCGGCATTTATGATCGGAGCATTTTATTTGAATGTGATCAGTTCAAAAAGTATACAAGTAAATTATGAGAGGAAAATTGCGATTGTAAGTTTACTTATGATTTTTGGCTTCACGTTTTTATCCTTGCTGTTTGCGTCTTTAATCTTAGATATCCTCTTATTGATTGTGTTTATGATAATTATCCATGAATTGAGAGTGATTGATTTCAGTAAGCTGATCAGATTGAAATTTTAGGAATAGGGGTATAAAAACGAGTTATGCCAGCCTGCCTCGTCAGTCCGAGTTCGGCTGGCAGGTTAAATACTGAAACGCATCCCCAACAAGATCGTCCCAAAAGTTAATTTTCTTAGTGGTTCTTTGAGTCTTTGTGTCTTCGTGGCAAATAAAAATCTTTATTATC
>JAHJVF010000214.1 GCA_018828505.1 Bacteroidota bacterium
AGAGTAATGATATCGATAGCTTCGTGCAACTTAAATCGTAAGAAATGACATATCTCGACTCGGAAATCAGGTTTTAGATATGTCATTTCTTATACTCAAAAAGAGAGGGACTTTTAATAAGTTGTGATTACCGCCTTTGGGGATGAGTTCAGTTGCTTTAAGGAGCTTTTTACACAGTCTCCATTCCTTCGGAACAAGCTGGGGTATAAAACAAACAACAACACATCGGGCTTTTCCGTAGGAATCTCCAAAGGAGTCATTCGACCTTTGGATAGCCCAAATGAACCTATGGCTCAATATAAGTAAATACAATTTTCATGGCTAAAGCCGAGAGTGTTTTTGTAGCATAAAACCCCAGACTAAAGTCTGGGGTTAGAGAATGCATGACTCGTTTTTAGATACCCCAATTTGTATTATTAACTCACCTTACGCACAGTGTGATACTCAATTGCCCCGACCTTTAGGTCGGGGACCAGATTAACACCAAATGCTTTGGCTTTAGCCATTAAACAAGGCTATTTTGTGGCTAGAGCCCAGAGTTTGGTGTTAGTTTTATCCCCCGACTAAAGAGGCTGTGTGAATAATACACTTATTCAACTTGTCATTCCCACGAAAGTGGGAATCCATTCAAATTTCAAAGTTTTTGGATTCCCGTTTACACGGGAATGACCATTTTAACACACGCTCTAAAGTCGGGGGTTATGCATAACTTAATTTTGCGTAAGGTGACTTACGACTTTATTTTCTTTGGTAGTTCTTCTGGAAAGGTATATCTCTGTTACAAACTGGACATTGACCTTAGCTAATGCTCTTCTTCTAATTTTAGCAATTGGAGTCGTGGTGCTTTCATTCAAATATTTTTATAATATTCGTGTGAAGCTGACTGCCGAGGCAAATAAGAAGTCGTCCTATTGATATTGATTGTGGTAACTTAAACATTTGAGCGGATGATTCATTTGGGTTATAAATATCTGCAAAAAAAAATCATATTGTAATGTATTGACAATCTGATTTCTTTTTCTTAATTACGCCATAGCTAAAAAAGGAAAACTTATTAGATGATAAACTCAAGAACATCTGATCCTCCCGAAAGTAAAGTCTTTATTTCTGCCTCACGGATTTGGGTATTTAAAAAAAATAACAAAGGTAATCTTTAGCCCCACTATGCTGGGACTTCTATCTGTTTTTACATCATTACTTTCCGCCTAAAGTATAATTGAAGTATTAGTAAATGGAGAATTAGAAGCAGGAGAACATTTAATAAACTGGGAAGCGGAAAATCTTCCAAGCGGAATTTATTTCTATAAACTTACCACAGACAATTTCAATATTACAAAAAAGATGATCTTGCTTAAGTAAGATCGTTTTAATTAAAAAAACAGAGAAGTATTTATGAAAAAATTAATATTACTGTCTATTTTAATTCTAACAAATACCATTACCGCACAATGGCAAACAGACGGCATACCGGTTTGCGATACGAGCGCAAATAAAAATTTTTATATGCTGCCGAATATAGCCGCAGATGACAGCGGTGGTGCTTATGTATGCTGGCATGATGGGCGTAATGGCAACCTTGATGTTTATGCACAACACGTTAGCCGGGATGGTGTAATGTTGTGGCAGCGAAACGGTATACCAATAGCAGCACTTGAATGGGGCCAGCAATACCCACAAATTATATCTGATGAAAGAGGTGGGGCATTTATAGCATGGGAAGATGCAAGAGGTGATAATCTTTATCCTTATGTACAACGAATAGGAAAAGATGGAAAAGAACTTTGGACAACAAATGGTATAAAAGCTTCTGAACAAGGTGGACTTTTTATAAGCATAGCAAATGATAAAAGAGGAGGGGTAATTCTTGGATGGAGCTCAGTAGAAAATGCTTTTGTACAGCGGTTAGATAGTATGGGAAATAGAGTGTGGGGAGATACCGGAGTGCAGATTACAAATAGACCTGGGACAATAGATGGTGGTGATGTTGCAGTTACATATGACGGAAATGGTGGGGCAATAGTTGCATGGGCAGAAGAAGACACTACTTACATACAACATATTGATAGTTCAGGTTTAGTGCTGTGGTATACTAATGGAATAAAACTTAGCAACCCAGATAAAAAATATTCTGGTGGCATTGGGATAACATCTGATTTATCAGGTGGAGTTATAGTAAGTTGGGCAGAAGCATTAAGTGTAGAAGATACTGCAAAAATGTATGCTCAAAGAATTTCCGCAAGTGGTGAGTTTCTATGGGATCCTTCACGGATACTAGTTGGGGCTTTTGGTGCGGGTGGTAATCTTAAAAGAAATGTTGCTGATGGAAGTAGTGGTGCATTTATAGGCTTTGGTAAAAAAGTACAGCATCTTGATTCTTTGGGAAATAAACTATGGCACCCTGAAGGTGTCAGATTCACAAACAACAGAGTTGTCTTTCCCAACCAAACTGCCAATGGAATAAAAGGTATCTGGAGCTTTTGGACAGATGCACATGATCTGTATGCTCAATACATAGATGGCAATGGTAATGTAAAATGGGGTTCTAACGGAGTAGTAATTGCTGATATACCGGGGCTGGGTTATACTCCTAAATCTATAACTGATGGGAAGGGTAATGCAATTGTAGTATGGAATGCCTTTGTTGGCGAAGGTACTTCAACAGTATACGCTGCAAAGGTTGATACTCTCGGCATGGTCACAAGTGTTGAATATTATAATTTTTATTACCCTTATAAAATTCAGATGCAACAAAACTATCCTAATCCATTTAATTCCAGCACTCGAATTGAATTTTCTATCCCGCTAAAAAATAAAGTTGTAATTGAAGTGTTTGATCTTTTAGGGAGAAAAATCAAAACATTAATAAACAAAGAAATAGAACAAGGAAATCATAAA
>JAHJVF010000507.1 GCA_018828505.1 Bacteroidota bacterium
AATGTAGTGATAGTGAACTAATAATTGGAGGAAAGGGGACGCAACCTTTTTCTCGAATCTTTTTGCCTAATCAGTCGCTGAAGTGCTGAAAAATAGGGGCAGAAACTTATTAAAAGCCTAACATCTATATGGCCTTCGGTTGTCAAGAAAAAACTTCTCCTCAAGATCGGCGATATAAAGTAAAATGAAATCCGTCTTTGTACTCGATGTTTAGACAAGTAACTCGTCTGTTCCGGCTTTTGTTTTCAATCGTGAGTGTCAGAGCATAACGCGTCTGCACCAAATCCTCCAGAGGCGGATCTACGACATCTATAGAGATTAACTGAATAGTCAAAGTGCTCTTTGACAAACAGCGTGCTGCCTTCGGGCAGCATCAGAATATATTCGGTACCCTTATCCCGGCGTAATCAAAAGTATCGGCTTGTCCGCCTGCGGCGAGACATCCAGTTAGGATGCCGCTCGGGTAAGGAGCAGAACACGATTATCACCTGTCATAACATCATCATATAATGGATTGGAACCGGAAGACGCCGCCAATCAAGCGCAATGAGCTTCGGGCATGTGGTCCATTCTCGTTTTGGTAGTTTGACTACACTGCATAAAATATAACGAGATATTCAGATCCGCCCATGTGATCTCAGTTAGGCGACAAGCTGGTGCCTTCCGGTCCCAAACTTTATTTGTTGAAGAAACATTCCATACTGAAAGCCTCACTGTTTTTGAGCATAAAGTATATAGCCCGGCCCAATTTATGGGTAAAGATACCCAGGGCTTTCCCCTTGTTGGATTTTTTTTCGATCTTAGCCACGAACTCTTTGGCCTGGTCCGACGACCTTAGCATCAGAATAGCAGCCTCTTTAATAGCCCACTTAAGGTGGTGATTACCGATTTTTTTGTTGGATTTACCGGCCCATTTGCCGTTGGATTCCTTGACCGGTTTAATCAGGCGGGCATAGGAAGAAAAATCCTGCACTCTGGGAAAACGTTTAATGTCATGAACTTCATACAATATTACAAGAGCCAGAATCTGTCCCACCCCCGGTATGGATCTGAGCAGATAAAGGGTTTTGTAATCATGTTGCCGGGCGGTTTTTTCGATATGCCATTCGAGTTTTTTTAAGATTTCGTTGAGAGAATCGATCATGGCAAGATCGACCTCAACGCTTTTTTTAACGGCTGGATCATCGAACCGTTCGGCTACTCCCTGACGATTGTACTTACGGGATATTTTTTTATCGAACTCCGGCAGGTTGTATTGAGTGTTGGTATTCTGGATATGGGCGACCAGTTCACCACAGCGGCGGGCAATATACATGCGGCGGCGCAGCAGATCCCTGGTAGCGCGCATTTCAGATGGATACGTATAGGCGATGGGGAAATTGCCGCCCCTTAATAAGGCGGCAATTTTGTATGAATCGATTTTGTCATTTTTTGTTTTGCCCCCGTGGATAGCTTTCATGTATAGTGCATGACCAAGAACAAACGGGATTTTATGTTCAGCGCACAGATCTGAAACCCAGTACCAGCAGAATACGCATTCGACTCCGATAACAATATCGTCGAGAAACGGGAAAATGATTTCAAAGAGCAGTTCTGGATCCGTTTTGATGTTTTGATGAACCTTCATTTTCCCCTTTTGATCGATGATGCAGACGTACATTTTTCTGGCGTGCAGATCGATACCGCAATAGTTCTTGTGTTGTTGATTGTAAAATCTCATAGTGTGGCCTCCTTTGGATGAAGGGTTATTGGTATCTGGATAAATTCCATATTATCCCTTCATCTGAGGGAAGGCCATAACTAGTATCAAACCTTTGCGGCGGATGCCCTGATGAATCCGAATATCAGCCTTGTGAGCCTCTCCGGCAAGGCCGGAACAGGCAAAACACTCCTGGCGCTGAGTGCGGCATTGGAAACACGACGGCAGTACCGTCAGATTTTTATTTCGCGCCCGGTTGTTCCGTTAAGCAATAAAGACCTCGGCTATCTGCCCGGAGACATCAGTTCGAAACTCGATCCCTACATGCAGCCCCTGTATGATAATCTGGCTGTAATACAAAACCAGTCTCCGCAGACTGGTCCTAATCATAAGCAAGTCATAGATTTACTAGATTCTGACAAGCT
>JAHJVF010000215.1 GCA_018828505.1 Bacteroidota bacterium
AGTTAACCCCGACTTACATTTTCTTGGTTTTGAAGTTTTTCTTATTGGTGTTTCTCTTTCAAAACCTTAGAAAATGTTAGTCGATTTGTCATTAGCGCTTTTCTAATGACAAATTTGGGTTAAGGTAAACTGTATAATTGTTTGTTCTCATTTTTCATCCGTCAGCTGACGGACATTCTACATTATTTCGCACCCGTAGCTCAACTGGATAGAGCGACAGACTACGGATCTGTAGGTTGAAGGTTCGAATCCTTCCGGGTGTACTAACTTAATGTAAAAATCAAAATGTAGAATGCAAAGTTATTAGTTCAATTTTGCATTTTAATTTTATCATTTACACCATACTGGCTTCTGTTTTGCAACTCAGTCGCATTATTTACAATTAATTACTTCACTCTTACTGATGGGGTTGAGCGTAATTTATAATCGCATTTCCAACTGAGTCCTCAAAAATTATTTTACGAATGCATCCCATGAGAATAGTTTTGGTAAAGCGTGCTCATGATTGTTCCTCTATTGAAGTATCAATCAATATTCATTATTATGTAGGCGTTATACCGTAAGAAATTCTGTTGAATTATAAATTATCAGGCTTTAAGTGTCACTACTAGTATAACTAGATATTCATATTTTCTGGTAATCAAATGATGCACAAATAAAATTATTTTACAAATTGTGCTGCATCCCTCAAGTTATTTTGCTGAAGGAAAAGTAATAAAAGCATTTAAGAATGTTTATCGAAAGAAGCGATATACTTTTCGATATCCTTGATCTTAACAAACCAAAGTTTCCCTTTTTTCTTAGCCGGAAGTTTTTGTTTGTTAATTAGATTGCGGAGATAATCTTGAGAATAATTATAAAACTTTGCTGCATGACGTAAAGGAATTACTGCTTCGAGATTCTGTTGTATGATCTGTTTTTGTTTCAACCGCGTTAAACTATGATTCAACCGCTCGAGGATAATCTTTTCAAGTAATGAAGAATCGGTTCGGTAAGCAAATTCATCAATATCCTTAACCGTCAATTTTTCTCCCTTCTCAATCAACCTCAACATTTTCTCAAATTCATCATCACCATGTTCCATGGCTTCATAATACTTATCGCGGTCAATTTTTTGAGTTCCTTTAATTGCTATGTTAGTATAGCCGGAACCGATTAGAATAAAAGAGAGAAAAATTCTTCCGGCTCTGCCGTTGCCATCTCTGAATGGATGTATTGTTTCGAAAAGAATATGACTTAACGCAGCAAGTTTCATGGGATCATTCTTTTTATCGACTAATTTTTTGTTAAGCCATTTTACATAGATGTCAATTGTATCTCTAATAAACATATAGTTAAGAGACGCAAAGCGGGATTGAGTAACTTCGACATTCTCATTTCTGAAATCGCCAAGTTTGCCGGTGAACGAACCAACCTGTTTCTCATAACGCATTAGGAGAGTATGGATCTGACGGATATCTGAAAGGCGGATAGAAAACTCATTTTGTTCGTAAAGATTATTCGCATATTCATACACCGAGCTAGCCGACTCAAAATAGCCAAGTATTGCTGAAGTTTTTTGATCATTAGTTCTTTTGTTTTTTTCGAGAACATCAAGAAGTTCATTCCGGTTTGCAAATATACCTTCGATAGCAATTGAATTACGGATTTCGTCCTTGAATAATGTGTACCATTCGCTGTTTGCTACTGCAATAAGATGAATGTTGTTTTTTTTGAGTTGTTGAAATTCTTGTTTCAGTTCCTTTTCATCCATTTTGCGTACTTTCCGTATCTTTTGTTCGGGCTAAGATATTAACTTATATATATTTAGTAAAGATTAATATTTACTGGGTTCGGAAATAATTCTAAAGGAGAATACTTGTTTGCGAATCTTCCGAACTTCAAATTATCTCTAAGTGCAATTAGTATCATTATTTACGCTATTTGATGAATCCATGAGTTCGGAAAACAATAAAAAATTCACTGCGTCTGACTAATTTGCTGTTAGAAGTGATAATAAATCCGCCAGATAAACGGCGGGCAGGTTTGAGTGGTTGAAAGTTCTTCGTGACCTAACCTGGACAAGCCAGAA
>JAHJVF010000216.1 GCA_018828505.1 Bacteroidota bacterium
AAAACTATTATTTTTCTTGGCGACTTACATTTTATTGTCGTAAGAAATGACATATCTCGGCATGCGGATGGATTCTAAAGATATGTCATTTCTTAATTGGGCTATCCGAAGGATTCCTTCGGAAAGGCATGCCTGCACATAATAGCAATGAGGCACAAGTGCATTCGCAAATTCAAGTTTTTAGAGATGCCCTTATTTTATTCAACCAATTATTTTTTTAAGTCTTTCTTTTTCTCTAATAATTTCGCCGGTAGATTCGTCAATAGCGTAATAAGCTCCGTTGATCACACGAGTCAAAATTTTCCCGCATAAGTGTTCATTACCGCGGAAATGAGGTGCATCCAAAATACCAATTTTGATAGCATCGGATAATATTTTAGGATCGCTCCAAGGATCTTCGCTTCTTTCAGAGCCAAATTTTTTCAAACCTTCCAAAAGTTCGGTTGCTTCTTCTATCAATTCATTCTTGCGTGAAATTATGCTTGGATCGGAAAGATAATCCGGTGCACCGTATAGACAATTATGCAAAACTCCATGGGCAATCTGACAGCTTTCGATAAGTTCTTCAGGATATATTGCATGATCACCTTCGCTGAAACCAACTACATGTAAAATGTGCGGTTTGATGGAAAGACACGTTACTATCGAAGAACCTAACTGCCCTTTTGCAATAAAAGGATCAGCAGAAAAATGTGCAATACCTGGTCGTGCTTCGATAAAGAAATTAAAGTCGTTGCCACATAATTTCTTGATCATCTCAAGTTTTGCGGACATCTTAGCTATGTCCATACTCATCCAGGTTCCAGGGGGAGTGTTGAACATAAATTGTGCTACGTAGTTTTTCACTCCCATCTTCTTTGCATTGTAAGCCGCCAGGAAAAACATTGTAACTGCGAGTGAATCGTGTGCTTCTCTCAAACTCCATTGATGCGATTCGTTTACTTCAACTGGAATTTCTCTCTCAGCATACCATTTCATCACTTTTTGATTTTCGGTGATTGCTTCTTCGAGTGATCTTTTAGATCTTCCATCGATAACGCTGTACCAGCAAAGAGGGATTGCCGCCCAAGCATTTTTGATTGTTTCGACACTCATCTCTGCCCATTTGATCAAATCATTTGTCCCGCTGTAACATCTCAACAACGGAAAATTGCCAAATCGGGAAGCTTCGAAGATTGCTCTCATATCATTGGGTGATCTAATCGGTACTCCTCCGGCTCCATCCAATTTATGATCCATTCTTTCAGGATGGAAAAAATGTTCCTGAGCGTTTTGATCTATTCCTAAGGAAATGACATCTATCAATTCCGACTCGGCAATCTTTTTAACTCCATCAATTGTTTCCTGCACGGTTGGTCTGCCGAAGTGATGACGAATAATCGGATATGGATATTTATTTGAGATTCGATCAATAAGGTTATCAGCATGAACTGCTTTTACAAGAACATCTTTTCCACCTTTTAGATAATTTTTTATTTCTTGAATCGATTCGGTACCATCGAAGATTTTATCAAATATAGCAGATTCTTTTGCGGCTTTAACATTGGGCGGGGTCCCGCCGAAAATAAATTTTATCTTGGTAAGATTTTTCTCTGAGATGATTTTCTTTAATTCATCAAACAATTCTTTTGCCGATTCATCGGTTAGTCTATAGCTAAGGGCAACTATATCGGGTTTTTTATCAATTATTTCCTTAGTGAGTCGTTCTAATTTCACCGCAGGACCTAACGATTCAGAAGCAAAACCCTCCGATTCGGCAATTTTCAAAAAGTTGTACAATCCCCAGACGTGAACACAATTTCCAATTGCGGCACCTAATATTTTTTTCGTTTTGTCCATTCTTTATTTTTAGATGTTTATCATTACTTTTCACCAATTGCAAGTAAACGTAAATCTTTTAATGACATATCTTGAATACCTAACTTCTCAACCGTTCTTCCAATTGACCGAAAATCTGTTTGAAGTAAAATTGAAGAGAAATCAATTATCGCGTCGATAGTTGGAGTAGGAACCCCGAATTTTTTTCCAACGGAGGCAATCGGTACTAAGCTTGTTGGAACATCTTCTGTTAGATATCTCATTTTCAATCTTGTGGGAGCTAAAAGACCTCTGTAGCCGAGATTTGCCCGCATTGCTTCGAATAAATTTGAGCCAACAGCACCATACGCAAGATATAACCAGTCCCGTGCAGTCAAGGCACGAATACCCAATGCTTCGGCGACCGTCACACGTTCATTATCTACTTTTTCCAATATCAAAGCAGTTGATGGTGTTACGCCTTGAGCATAAAATTGGAAATTGGCTTCGTCTTCAATCCACCCTGCATTTAGAACACACAATGTAGGATGAAAAACTGCTCCGATGTTGTCAAAACTAGTCTTTAAAACATTATCTCCAGCAACAAATTGCGGATAAGCGATGCGTAATTTTTTTAAGACCTCTGGGATCAGATGAGCACGAGCCGCGGCAACTGGAATGGAATTTTTAATTCTAAAAATTTTGGAATGACCGGGACCAATAGTTCGTGATGCATAAATAAAGGTTTGTGCTTCAGCTATTATTACATCTGCTTTACAATTTTTTTGATTGAGTATTTGTTTGAACTCGATTGCACCGAATGTTCTGCCGGGATTTAGAACAACTACTTGACCATCCTTCAGAAAAGGTGCACATTTTTCCGCAATAAAGCTGTGTCCAGTTGCAGGTACAACAACCATAATCAAATCTACATCACTGATAGCTTCTTCAATATTAGTTGTAGACTTGTTAATCTTCCCAAAACCTTCGACTTCACCTTCGAGAGTTATTCCCCCCATCGAGTTCACTCCCCACAACCGCTGTTTACTTCGATTGTAAAGATTTACCTGAAAACCCATAACGGCAAGATGCCCAGCCATTGCTAAACCACCATGCCCAGCCCCAAGCACGGCAAAATTCGGCTTAGTTTGTGGTGATTGATTTGTCATTGTTCCCTCCATCGTAACCTTCATTGTTTTCTACACTGTTAGACATTATTCATTTTATAGTATTGTGAACAATATTTTTGTTTTTTATGTCAAAATATTTAAAACTGATTTTCTCCATTTTCCATCTTCCATTAAACATCTTCCATTGCGGTTTACCGCGCTATGTTTTTGTGTTATTCATTAAATTTTTCTTCTAAGTGAGATGAATGAAAAACATATAACAGTTAACACTGAACAAGAAATAAAAACACTTAACAAGAATTTACAAAAAAAACATAAGGCAATATTTATTAAGATTCAACACTATTTGGTTTTTGTTCTGAATTTTTTTCTTGAGCAAACCTTGAGGCCTGCCTGCCTTTTGGGGCCAAACATAGCAGGCAGGGTTGAATGTGAAAGCTATTTTATCAACCACCGATTGGTCGGTGGTTGCCAAGCAAAATTCTGAAGTAAAATAAAAAGTACGTTAATTACATACAAAAATTAAGACGATTATGAGCAAATAATCACAGCTGTCCAAAACATATTTTTGAGGTCATAAAAATTTAGTTTTCAAAACACAATCCCGCCTGCCTCATGAAATACGACCTGCCCGCCTAATCATATCTCAGGGAGCAGGCGGGTTGGGCGGGCAGGCAAATAATTTTTAGTAAATCTCAACTCAACCCCCTATCCCCCTTCTCTTAGTAAGAGAAGGGGGAATAAAAGGGGGATGAGTTATTATTATACAGCAAAATAAGGTTAATCTGAATATTGTAACTAAATATATCTTTCTTCATCGACATGCATCATAAATTGTTTTGGACAGATATGGCAAATAATGTTATTGTGGTATGATATGATTTTTTCTAACAACGAACACGTTAATCAATAAGTTTTTGAACGATGCGCAAAATGAAAAAATATTTTTTGAGTTTCGGCTATAGAAGTATAATCCATTAGTAGTTAAATCTTGCGCAAAATGGCAAGAAATTCCAAATCCCAAAAAATAAATAACAAATAAATTCCAATGACTAAAATTCAAAATTCAAAACAAACCGCCATCGGCGGAACACAGTTGCATATAGTGTTT
>JAHJVF010000217.1 GCA_018828505.1 Bacteroidota bacterium
AGGCTAAGTTCGGCGGGCAGGTATAGCTGTGAGGCAGGCGGGAATGTTTTGAATTTATTCAAAAGTGAATCCGTCAACTGACGGAGAAAATTTTTATAATGATCTATCCGGCTTGCCTTTCATCTCTTTTTGTGTCTAGCGGGTTAGAGCAAGCTCATCTATTGTTGCCTGAAGGTAAACCTGAAGGTAAAAAAGAAAAATGACATTTTAATCTAAAAAACTTATATTATTATAGAAATAGAAAGAGGTAAAAAGAACAATGTTTAACCCGCCACAAGATAGCCCGCCACAAAATAGCTATGAATGGGCAGGCTATGTCGTGGCAGGCAAATGCCGAAGGCGTGTCCAAAGGACTCCCCAAAGGGGCCTTCGACCTTACGGAGCATTCCCATACTTTTTGATTCTCCTCATATCGTTTTGTTATTTTCCCGCCAATCTTTACGCACAAGTTTACCTTGAGGAAGAAAAAGTTACAAATGAACAAATATATCGTAAGCTTATAACCTTCGAAGCAAAAACTGAAGAAAGATTCAAGGCAATTGATCAGCGCTTTGAGATGATGGAAAACTCCATTAGCATAAGATTTAATTCGGTTGAACAACGGATTTCCGATCTTTTTACCTTTTTGTGGATCTTGACCGGAATTTTTGCAGCTATTTCCGGTGTAACTATAAGTCTTGCATTTTGGGATAGAAAAACAATTGTAGAAACAAGCGTTAAAAAATCTTTTGATAAAGTTGAAAGCGAAGGCACAAGTAAGAAACTGCTTGATGCTCTAAGAGAAATTGCAAAGGAAGATCAAAAAGTAGCCACTATATTGAAAAATTTTAATCTCTTGTAAAGCATTTATATTGAAAATAAATAGAATTGTAAAAATTATTGGAGAGAAATTCTATTAGAAAAGATTCAAATAAGTAAATAATAACGTAGTCTTTAGCTGCGTTCGTTTGGAAACTATTACAGAATTAAAATTGGTGAAATACTTCCTATTGATTTTTTGTTTTGATAATAAGCCGCTATTTACATGCTGCTTTTATACGTTTGTTCTCGTTCAACGGCTTAATAATTGACAATTGATAAAATGAAAGTTAAATCCCTATTATCTTATAACTATATCCTTAGCTCCGAAAGCACACAGTAAAAGAGGAAAATAAAATGTCAACAACTATGAATCTTGATTTAAACGATGTAAAGTCAATGATCCTTCAATTTAATAAGGATGAGAAGATCGAGCTGGCAAAGTATTTGGATAAGCTTACCCTAACAGACAGATTTGAAAAACTTTTTGATTCATTAGGTGAAACACCGCTTACTTTTGAAGAGATAACGGATGAAGTTGAAAAGGTAAGAGAGGAGCGGATTAAGTATAGAACGAAAAACGATAGATGAAAGTTGTCGTTGATTCCAACATTTGGATAAGTGTTCTTATTAACAAAAGCTATCAGTCATTTATAAAAGGAGTGATTAAAAAAGAGATCAAAATAATTTCCTCTAGAGATCAATTAGAAGAAATTTCTCGTGTGATTACAAAACCGAAAATTTCTCGGCACGTTCAACGTCAGCATATTAAAGAGTTTTTGATATTGTTCTTAAAAACTGTTGAGTTAGTTGAAATAAAAGAGAGGGTGAATGACTGCCGGGATGAAAAAGACAATTTCATTTTAGAAACTGCACTAAGCGGCAATGTTAATTATATTATTACAACAGATAATGATTTGTTAGTTATGAATCCGTACAGGGAAATAAAAATTTTAACCGTAACCGATTTTCTAAAAAAACTTAAGGTAACATAGAGAAGATAAATACATAATTTTTTAACGCAGCTATTGCGTTGTTCTTAACAGAAAACTGGTAATTTTCAAATCACAAGAACAAGCAAGAAAGGCTGCGTCCGGAAATGGACGCGCTTTTCACAAAGTGATGGCTTCGCCACTTATGTCTTTGATTGTGGGCATACCAGTGCCTCTGTTAAGGATGTAACGAAAGTTGCGTCCTTTTTATTTACCTACCGAAATTTACAGATGCTGAAAAAAGACCTCATAAGAAAACAAAAACAATTTCACTTTATTTTCTGCAAAGAAGTGGAATTGTAGCAATATGTATTAAAAACAATAGGAGGTCATTATGAAAAAGATTTTAACACTCTTACTTATTTGCATCTCTTTTCCCGCTTTATCACAAAATTTTTGGCAGCAGACGAATGGACCGTATATTGGAAACATTCGTTGTCTAGCCATTAATGCGAGTGGACATATTTTTGCAGGAACTCGTGGTGGTATCGTATTTCGTTCTACAAACAATGGCGGAAGCTGGACTAGGGAAAGTACCGGCTTGACGGACACGCGTGTCCAGGCTCTTGTCGTCTCCGGCTTGAATCCCTTTGCCGGGACTTATGGCAGCGGCGTTTGGAGACGACCATTGTCGGAGATAACTGGAATTGAAGATGGACGAAATAATTTACCAACAAGTTTTTCCCTACAACAAAACTATCCAAACCCGTTTAATCCAACTACAAAGATTTCATTCTCAATTCCAGAGCAATCTTTTGTGACGTTGAAAGTCTTTGACATTCTCGGCAGAGAAGTTAAAACTCTTGTAAATGAATTAAAGCACCCGGGAGAATATGAGATTGAATTTTCTGCAAATGATTTGTCAAGCGGAGTTTACATTTACAAGATTCAGGCTGGGTCATTCAGAGATACAAAGAAGATGTTGTTGATCAGATAAAAATTTGTATATGGCTGTCACGGTCTGAACCGTGACGGCCCGGCATTCCGTTTTAACGGAATTTGTTCGTTCAGCCCGCCTTGGCGGGTTTATGGTTATGCTAGGTGAAAACGATATTGAATTCAATCCAAGTGATTTAACAAGTGGTATTTACATTTACTAAATTCAAGCTGGTTCATTCAGAGATACAAAGAAGATGTTAGTGATTAGATAGTTTTTACTTTCTGTCGCCGACTTGTCGGGATGACATCTTTATAACATTCACGTCAGTCCACGAATGCCCTCACTGTAACATGAAAATTCCGATGGGAAGTATATACTGTTCAAAATGCGGAGGAAAATTAACTTAAGTTAAGACGGTGGTTAAATGAAAAAAATGGGGTATAAAGAGAATCATGTTGAACTTGTAGAATAGACACTTAATAAAACTTCTTGTACGATAATATTTGAAGACTTAATTGATAGTGATAGAAAACCCTGCCACTGCATAGCCTGCCCATTCATAGCTATTTTGTGGCGGGCTATCTTGTGGCGGGTCTGTTTTTAGAAACATAACTCACCCTAAATCCCTCTCTTGCAAGAGAGGGACTTAAAGTTCACTCCTTCTCTTGGTAAGTCGAAGATCCCGCTTGCGGGGAGAAGGAGTTGGAGGATGAGTTTAGGTATTTAACATGACTCGTTTTTATACCCCTCTAAAAAAATTGTTTTTATTTGACTTTTAACAGGGCAGTAGTGATATTTTGTATGTAATAATTTTTATAATGAATTATAATAAAGGAATTTTAAAATGCAGGAATCGAATATACTATACGAACACATCATAGAAACAGATGGAGTGTTTTTCATTAAGGACACTTCTACTAAGGTTATTGAGATAATAAACGAACATTTAGCATATGGATGGAGTCCGGAAGAAATTTACTTCCAACATCCATATCTATCGCTTGGACAAATTTATTCTGCACTTGCTTATTACTGGGATAATAAAGATAAAATAGATGAAGAGATAAAATCCCGGCAGAATATAATACAAAAAATTAAAGAAGAAAGAAGATCTCCGCTAATCGAAAAATTAAAAGTGAAAAAGATTAGCTAATGCCGTTACAAATCTATATGGATGTTCATATTCCTCGTTCAATTACTAATGGATTGCGGCTGAGGAAAATTGATGTAATAACCGCACAGGAAGATAATTCGCACTTACTTCCAGATGATAAACTTCTTATAAGAGCCGGTGATTTAAAAAGGGTTTTGGTTTCTTTTGATGATGATTTGCTGCGTATAGCAAATCAATTTCTAAAAAACTGGATTATAGTATTGTGAACAATATTTTTGTTTTTTATGTCAAAATATTTAAAACTGATTTTCTCCATTTTCCATCTTCCATTAAACATCTTCCATTGCGGTTTACCGCGCTATGTTTAGCGGGTTAATTTATACTC
>JAHJVF010000218.1 GCA_018828505.1 Bacteroidota bacterium
ATACTAAATTCTAATGATCGAAACGCCACAAATAGCCAATTTTCTATGTTTTCGAAATTTGTGCTTAGGATTTGTTTCGAGTTTCGATATTCGGATTTAGAAATTGACCTCTTGCAACAGGGTGTTTGCGTAACGTGAATTACTAATTTCTTTTATGCTCTTATCATCATCATTGAAAGCAGGAATAATGGGTATTCGAATTGTCACTTTGCAACCAAGACTAAGCAATTTTTTGAGATTTTCAAGAATGATTTTATTAGAAACTCCTGTAAGGCTTTTGTGCTTGTAATCATCGATTATTTTTAAATCATAAAGGAAAAGATCGGCATACTTGCTTACTTCATTTATCGAATCCCACTTGGCATATCCGCAAGTATCAATCGCTGTGGGGATATTCTTTAGCTTACATGATCTCAACAGCTTAATAAGAAAATCTTTTTGAAGAAGCGGTTCTCCGCCTGAAAAAGTTACACCTCCATTTGATTCTTCATAGAAGGGTATATCCTTTTCAATCTCCGTTATAACTTCTTCTACAGTCATTTCTTTTCCAACTATCTCCCGTGCTTCAGAGTAACAGAATTCCGTACACGTTCCGCAAACTATGCACTCTTCAAAATCTGTGACAACCGAATTGGAGTTCATTTTTACTGCTTGTCGTGTACACTCTTCCACACAAGCTCCGCATCGGATGCATCGGGTTTCACGGTACATTACTTCTAAAACAGGAGTTTGACCTTCCGGATTATGACACCACGAACAAACGAGTGGACAACCTTTGAAAAATATTGTCGTCCGAATTCCTGGTCCATCGTGAATGGAATATTTTCTTATGTCGAATATGAAAGCTGTCGTCACTTTATTCCAATTGATTTCAATAAAATGTCGAAAGAAAAGAGAGGAAAATCAATAGCCGAGAAATATTATGACATAGATTTGTGAAGAATGATAATGAAAGAAACTCGACTTCGTACTCTGTCACGAAATGGTTCGTGACACCCCCAAAATTAAGAAGTTGTGGTGCAGGAGAGTCTAAAGATGAACAAATTTGATTTATGTCACCCTGAGCTTGTCGAAGGGTGACATAAAAACTTATAATAAAACGTACATTCTTACTGAACTTACTTACTCAATTCCCCGATTGCTTTCTCAAGGAATTTTACTCCCTCTTGAGAATTATTAATTGATTCAGCAAGTGATTCTCTAGCTAAATCGGGATTGTGAAACCCGTCGGAATTTTCTGCAGTCCACCATTCCCAAAGAGTGTGTGCTGCATCGTGAAATTTACGCGACTCTTTCAAAATATTTTCTTTTACACCGAAATCTTTTGCGCGTGTATAAGTATCAATAAACTGTCCAAGCCAGAATTCAGCTTTTCTCATTTTTCCGCGGATATAATTTTGAATTGCATCGATTTGATATTCGGCTTCTTTCTCGGTCCAAGTTTTGTGGCAGCTGATGCATGTTTCTTTTGTCATATATCTTGCACTTTTTTGTCCATGCCAGGTGTATGATTTATTTCCTTTTTTAACCTGAGGCATGTGACAATGTTTACACTCTACACCAGCTTGTTCATGCTTGCTCATCCAAAATGTTTCAGTTTCGGGATGTTGCAGTTTAGAAAGAGAAGCTCCAGTTACTGCGTGCTTAAAATCTTTGAAACCGAATTCTTCCATTTTTTTATTGTAGTCTAAAACATTAACCCATGGGAAAATATTAGTTCTCGGATCGGATTTAGTTATTGTTTCACCTGTAACAGGATTGTGCCCCGGATTACAATTATACTCAACGTGACATTGTGCGCACATTAGATTGGAATCTGATTTGTTCAATATTCCAATTGCACGGAAATCCCTGAACATTATTTTCTTCATCGTGATCTGTTTGCTCTTTTCCCTATCGTATGGATAAGTGCCTTCACCTCTATCAACTACAGCTTCTATTAGAGCATCACGAACAACGCGCGGATTTGTACCATGCGGATCGTGGCAATGAATACACCCGACGGGATTTTGTAAATCACGTGCTAAGTCAACCACTTTTGAAGTTCTCGACCATTTCGCATCGGGAGATGGCTCGCCTTTATATTTCCATTTTAGAATGTGATCGGAGGTTTTACAGCTTAAGCAGGTTGGATTAGCGGCAGCTGCTGTTTGCGGTAAAAATATTTTTTGTTCGCTTGTTGTAGGTTCTTTGTCGGTAACAATATCCCAAGCTTTACCAGTTTTAGTTATGTACTGCCAATCTTTTAATTGAAATCTTCCACCATAAGCACGATCCACGATGTAATGATCGATCAGCATGAAAGCGTGGCTTCTCGGTTCTGCATGCTCTTTTGTGAAACCATGCGGCATCATCAACTTATCAAAAGTTGGTGAGCGGCTTATCGTTGTGGATTTTTCAACTCTTGCCTTGGATTCCAGATTAACGTGATAGAAAGATTCGAATTGATCCTTGTGACATTTACCACAAATAGATAACTCCAGGTTTGTTACCGGTTTGTTACTCGGATCGTCAAGATGTTTTGAAACATCTGAATGGCAAAGCGAACAATTTAACTTTGCATGTTTTCCGTTTGTGTGTAGCTCTTCAACTTCAGAATGGCAAGCAAAGCAAGTTTCTTTATCGATTTGCTTTTCGTTCATAGAATTTAGTTGAGAAGGATTTTCTATTGAAGCATTATTTGGGTCCAGCGAATTCATTCCAACGAAGGTGAATCCTGCTGCAAACAAGAATAGAAGAAGTAACAGATAATACGATTTTATTTTATTGTTCATGATAACCTCTTATTGTTCGATCTAATATAATATAATTTTTAATCAGACAAAATGCTCTTGTTATACTAAAGAAGAGAGAACGGCTTCTTTCAGATCATTTCGTAATTAAGACAAAGTTCCAGTCCAAATTTCATTTTGTGGTTCTCTGTCTTCTCGCCTTTTAATTATTCAGTCACCTTACGCAAAATTAAGTTATGCATAACCCCCGACTTTAGTCGGGGGATAAAACTAACACCAAACTCTGGGCTTTCCAAAGGATCCTTCGGATAGCCACAAAATAGCCTTGTTTAATGGCTAAAGCCAAAGCATTTGGTGTTAATCTGGTCCCCGACCTACCTGCCCGCC
>JAHJVF010000219.1 GCA_018828505.1 Bacteroidota bacterium
CTGATCTTTGGAAGCTTAAACTGGTGGGCAAGATCACCGAAAGCATACGCAGCGAGAAATATGAATCCCAATGCAGCAAGAGTTTTCGGACTGAAGAGTTGAACCGTATCAACCTGCAGAAAGTCGATAACATTCATTAAAAGAAAGAAACCGACAATAACTATTATTTTCCGAAGAAGGGACATATTAAGATTCTTTCTTCATCGGTGATATTTCATTGAGATCGATCAACACATCTCTTGTCCATTTTATACTAAGAAATTCATTTACGATCACGGCAGCAATTATCACTCCGAAAATTGTAATCGACAAGTCATTCTCATATACCTGAATAAAATTCAATGCCATCGCAATTGCAATCATCCCTTGACTGTTCAATCCCTTTCCAATTGTCGGACTGAATGCTGTCTTATCGTAGCTTGCTTGATAAGCGAACCAGCCATTAAAGTTTTTAATATTCATTCTGAGAATTAAATAAAGTACAAGTCCAGCACTCCAAATTGCCCAATCAGTTACATTCAAAATTGATCCGGCATAGATCAAGATAATTACATAAAAGGGATGCTCGAGTTTTTCAAGTGTTGATTCAATCCGCTTATAAACTTTTGAAGTATTCGCAATGAAGATTCCCATTATCAATGAAATGAAGAGAGTGGAAAAATTCAGGTAGTACGCAACACCGCTTGTGAAAATGATAATACCCATAAGTGCGAGAAGAAGTTTGTTCTCATTCTCTTCTCTCTCTAGGAAAATGAAAAACAATATCCCGATCACTATACCAATTGCAATATTAATCATAAACCATTCGGTAATGGTAATGTCCAGATTCTTGGGAACACCCTGGTGAACGATTGAAAATAGCATCCCAAATAACACGATTGAAATTATATTGCTAATACTCGAGTTAAATAAAAGTGAATTATAATTAGGTCCTTCAATATGGAATTTATTTTTCAATGTCTGTAAAACCGAAGGAGAATATGTTGAAGCTGAAGTTCCAAGGACTAATGCATTGACCAATGCCTCGTCAAAAGAAAGGAGATTTGTAAAGAAGTATCTAAATATTCCAAAAAAAAATAAAAATAAAATTAACGTTGTAAATACTACATCGGTGAGAGCAAGTCTCAATCTTTCACGGTTGAGATCTGAATAATCTTTAAAACGAAGTTTTAATCCTGTCGTAAATCCAACAGTTCCAATAATCAATGCAATTATAGGTTTTAGCTGAAGAGATGATTCGGGTGAGAGTAGTATCGGAAAATCAAGCTCAAAATTGGAATTAATCCAATTTAAAAAGGGCGCACCGATTAATATCCCCAGGAATAAGTACTCCAATCCGGTAAAGTACAGAAATTTATCCTGTAACTTTTGGTTAATGAAGTGAAACGAGATGAATCCAAAAATTAGGATCAATATGAGTAGAATAAACGTATTCATCTGCTGAAAATATAGCGTATTAGGAAGGATTTATCAATAAAGGAATGACAGGAGTTTACCCACCGAATTGACTCAAAAAAACTTAACCGAAAGAAGCTTAGTAAACAAGTCGTTGCACAATAATATGGAACAGCCATTCCCTCTCCAACGAAGTCCCTGCGAGAAAGGGACGACTATGTCGCACTATGTGATCTGAATACATTAATCTAGTTGTGAAAAAAAACAACTCAACAAAATTTTTTTAGCAATTAATCCTTTTATTATAAAAGTTTCTTTGAGAAAGAAAATTGTTAATATTCAAAAATTTAATTGACCTTATAGAAGTTTTCCATATCTAAATAAATAAAGCCATAATTAAAAGAAAATCAATTTATAGAAGCGATATAATATTTTTAGCTATTCAAATAAACTTAGAGCCTTTAATACTCCCTTTCCAAAATCATTAGGATTAGGATGTCGATTTGGTATCCTCTCTTCACCATTACTTTTAAATAACCCGGTTGAATATAGCGTACCTATAATATCAGGTCTATCATCAATGGAAAATCCTTCTTTCTCCCATCTTGAGATCATTATTCTTAAATATGCCGATGCATAAAGAACATTTAATGAATCATTGGTTAATTTCATTATTAATTCCCGCTTACTTTTACTAACGGACAATATTGATTCATATTTTTTCCCGGGAAAATGAACGCTTGTTGAATCATTTAATTGTCTTTCTATCCAGTAAGCAGTTTTCAATTTTATTTGACAAAAGCCCATCGAACTATTCAATCCTACATTAGCAAGAATTTTATCCAAAGCATCATCTTCCCAGTCATAATTTACTGTACGCTCAGTGTAGATTATAGAACAAAGTATTTTGTAATCAATATTGAATTTGTTTGAAGCTGACTTGATGAGATTAAGTCTTTCTTCTATTTTCCTTATAGCTGTATTATAGTTTTCTGCAAAAAGCTCATATCCAAAAAGAGTTACAAAAAATAATACCGGGATCATGCGAATACATCCCTTCACAAAGCGACCACCTGTGGTAATAGCACCTACCTGCCACAAGATAGCTATGAAATGGCAGGTAAGTGGCAGGACACTTCGTGGCGGTAAAAGATCCCGGATATTTGTCATAAATGATTTCAATTAAATTTAGTCTATTTCATTAATATTAATTTTGATGACGCTTCAAATGTTTCAGACTTACTTTCTATTGAAATTGCCTTTATTCTGTAAATATATATGCCGCTTGATACTTGCGAACCATCTTCGTTTTTACCGTCCCAAATAGCAACATGATAACCTGAAGTCTGCGAATCCCAAAGGAAATGTTTTATCTTTTTACCCAATAGATCATAAATAACTATCTCAACTTTGGATTCATAGGGTAGAGCATAACTAATCGTCGTCGCTGGATTAAAAGGATTCGGGTAATTTCCTAATAGTTCATATTTATTTGGTAGTTTGTTTTCCTTAGATTTTTC
>JAHJVF010000220.1 GCA_018828505.1 Bacteroidota bacterium
TGTGGCTATCCGAAGGATCCTTTGGAAAGCCAATTGTTTTTTGTTCTCTTTCCTTTTTCCGTCAGATAAATCTGACGGTAAGTGATAAAGTAATTTTTTTTATTCTTTTTATTTTCAGGCAACTAAATCTGGCTGTAAGGAATAAAGTAATTTTCAGATTATCACTGACTACAGTAAATAGAGGTAATAGAAATGAAAAACGAAATATTAATTATTTGAATCAGCACTAGAATCCAACTTAATGACACGTTATCACTTCAAAAATTTGAATTTCATTTTTAGAAATGAATTTTCGGTTTAACTTAATTGTTAAGTAAATTGTAAAAGGAAATGAGAAACTATGAACGACAATAAAGTAAAGAAAAAATCAAACAAACTAATTAATGAGACGAGTCCGTATTTATTACAGCATGCGTATAATCCAGTTGATTGGTATTCCTGGTCTGATGAAGCTTTTGAAGAAGCAAAGAAAAAAGATAAACCGATTCTACTTTCGATCGGTTACAGTGCCTGTCATTGGTGTCACGTAATGGAAAAGGAAAGTTTTGAGAATGAACAGATCGCAGAATTGATGAATAAGTATTTTGTAAATATTAAAGTTGATCGGGAAGAGCGTCCTGATATAGATAATATTTATATGAATTTTGTCCAACTAACTACAGGAAGCGGCGGCTGGCCCCTGACAGTATTTCTTCTGCCGGATAAAAAACCTTTTTACGGCGGGACATATTTCCCGCCAGATGATAAATATGGACGAGCCGGCTTTCCACGAATACTTAATGCCGTACATAATACTTATCAAAACAAACGTGAAGAAATTCTGCAAGGGATGGATTCGATCCTGGAATCACTCAAGTCATATCAGCAAATTAAATCTGATGAAGGCGTAATGTCAGATGATGCTTATAAGAATACATTTCAAAATCTTAAGAAAAGTTATGACAGTTTACATGGCGGCTTTGGTTCTGCTCCAAAATTTCCAAGTTCAATGGTACTGACTTTTCTGCTCGACTATCATTATTACTATAAAGATACTTCTGCAATTGAAATTGTGGAGAATACAGTTCGGAAAATGTCGAATGGTGGACTTTATGATCACATTGGCGGGGGATTTCATAGATATTCAACAGATGCAAAATGGTTGATACCCCATTTTGAAAAAATGTTGTACGATAATGCTCTCCTTGTTGAACTCCTCTCTAAATTATTTATGGTGACCGGCAATAATTTTTACCGAACTAAAGTTGAAGAAACGCTTGAATTCATTCTGAGAGAGATGCAAGGTGATAGCGGAGGTTTTTATTCCACTCAAGATGCTGATTCCGAAGGTGAGGAAGGGAAGTATTACGTCTGGGAAAAACAAGAATTAGACAAAATTCATGATAGGGAAGATTCAGAAATCTTTTGCAATTATTACAACGTAACTGAAGGGGGTAATTTTGAAGGGAAAAACATTTTACATGTTGGCATTGATCTAAAGAATTATTCCATATCAATCCAAAAAGATTGTGAGGAAGTTCGAAAAATTATTGAGAGATGCAAAAGTAAATTGTTTGATGAAAGAAATAAACGAATAAAACCTTTGACAGACGATAAAGTCCTAACCGACTGGAATGGTTTAATGATCACGGCATTTTGTTTTGGTTTTCGTATTTCGGGAGATATAAAATATCTTGACTCAGCTAAAAAAAGTGCAGAGTTTATTCTTAACAACATGATGATTAATGGCCAATTGCTCCACTCACATCGTGATGGAAGATCAAAGATAGACGGATTCTTGGAGGACTACACTAATTTCTCCTTAGGGCTTGTCGATCTATATGAAATAACAAGCGAATCGAAATATCTAAATAACGCTTTGACCTTATCTGAGAATATTTTGAAAAAGTTTTACAATCCAGATGATAAATATTTTTATCAAACCGAAGATAATTCAGCGGAATTAATTTTACGAACGAAAGATTTCTACGATAATTCAGTCCCTTCTGGAAATTCATCTGCTGCAATTCTGTTCTACAAACTAGGAAAGATCTTTGAGAAGAAGAATTATTTAAAGATAAGCAGTGAGTTGATTAATTTATTTAGCGAAAATAGCAAAAAGTATCCGCTAGCTCATGGAAGATTATTAAGTGCCTCAATGATGCAGTATCAAAGTCCAAAAGAAATTATTGTATTTGAGGGCGAAGATAAAATTGAATTCAATAATATGAAAAAACTCATTCTCGAAAATTATGACCAAAATACGATTTTGATATATTCCGACGGACTTCTCGCCGAGAACTTGACTCATCTGAAAGATAAAAAGAGGATCGAAAACAGTACGACTATTTACATTTGTGAAAACTTCACTTGCAAAGCTCCAATCTCAACTTTTGAAGATTTACAAAAAGTTTTGTTGCCTGCTCAAAATTAAATTAGTAAATTTTTCCCGTGAATCTTTTAGAAATAAAAAATTTGAGTTTCAATTATCCGGGTTCTACTCTTAGCAAGCGAGTTTTGAATGATATTTCTTTCAATGTTAAGAAAGGAGAATTCGTAAGCATTCTCGGTCCAAATGGCTCGGGTAAGACCACACTTCTAAAAATTCTCGCTAAGTTATTACCTCCAGCGCGAGGTCTTCTTTCATTAAACGGGATTGACTATTCGAAATTCAAACTGAAAGATTTTTTCAAGATCGTAAGCTATGTTCCACAAAAGTTCTATTCGATTTTTCCTTACACTGTTTTCGAGATTGTTTTAATGGGAAGGACGCCCTATTTCGGAGCGTACGGTTTTGAAAGCGATCAAGATATTTATAAAGTAAATACAGTTTTGAAATTGTTGGAGCTCGAAGAATTAGCTCACAAAAGTATTAATGAGATTTCAGGAGGTGAATTACAAAAAGTTATCATCGCACGTGCACTCGTTCAAGATACCGAGATTTTACTACTGGATGAACCGAGCACACATCTCGACCTGAAACATCAAGTCGCTATTTTTAATCATCTAAAGAAAATCAACACTGCGGGAAAAACGATTATTTCAGTATCACACGACATTAACTTATCGGCGCTCTACAGCGATCGAATAATTTTTTTAAAGGAAGGTTCAATATTGGAAGACGGTTCAATTTCAGAAGTTTTCACAGAGGAAATTATTCGCAAAACTTTTGACGTTTCAAGCAAGATAATCTGGGGAAATGAAAATTCCCTTCCACAAATATTTCTCAATCCTTTCAGGGCGTCTGAATGAAAAAAAGAAAAGTAGAAACTTCGCTTAAAAAGCGATTTTTGCTGGTTCTTATTTGTGTACTTGAGTTTCTTAGTCTGATTTATTTGTACTCAATTAAATATCGTGCTCAGAGCTTAACTTTATCAAACCTCGATGTTGAGCTCACGGGTAACATTCTGAATTTAATTTTTTCCGCGGCAATAATCCTGACTCTGCTGTTTCTTTTCTTTTTTGTTACACAAGTAGAAATGTTCCGAATGCAGATTTTGGTAAATCTCTCTTTATTCTCGTTTGTACCTCTCATCTTGAACGATTTTTTCATTCAGTTGGATCTGCATAGAGTCCTAATTTACATACTCGGCTTCGCACCTGATAAAATATTCAGGGCACTGTTCTTCATTATTTTCCAGATAACAAAGTTTGTACTTTTGTTCAATGTAATATTTTTACTGATGGGTAAGATTCGAAATCCGATTTTCAAGAGTGTTATCTATTCGTTCATTCTTTTCATTTTGATTTTTATATTTTCATTTATCTCAACATTAACATTACGAGATAACTCAAACGAGATTCTTAAACCCGCAATTAAATTCGATGCGGTTCTTATTCCAGGTGCAGCAGTATGGAGTAATAACCGTGCAAGCCCGATCTTATTGGGAAGATTGAGAAAAGCAAATCAATTATATCGAAATCGATTTTGTGACAAAATAATCGTAACAGGAGCAAATGCCCCCGGAGAAATGACGGAAGCAGATGTTTCGGAAAGAGAATTATTAAAGATGGGTGTACCGAAATCTGATCTTATTAAAGAGGTTAAGACGACGAATACACTCGAACAGATTTATTTTTTGAAAAATAAAATTCAAAATGAGTTTGGATATTCTGAAATTATTGTTGTTTCAGATCAATTTCATCTTAGACGAATTTCAGAAATGGCAAAGTTTCATAAATTGGCACTAAACTTTATCCGTTCAGATCATAAACTTGATTTCATATCAGAGATTTGGTTTAGGATTAGAGACACTGTTTCTTTAACTTTGTACTGGTTATTTGGAATTTAGTGAAGGTTATGAAACTATTGCAAAGTAATAAAAATTGAATGGTATGAATTCGACGAGAAGACAATTACGAGAAAAAGTACTTCAAATTCTCTACGCTTATGAGCTTTCAAATGATTCGTTAGATTTTTTATTCGGGGATTTAACAAAAGATTTGAATTCTCAAGATTCGATTTCATTCATAAAGGCACTTACTTTGAAAACCATCGAACACACAAGTGAATTCGATGCCTTGATCAGCGAAACGTCAAAAAATTGGGACATAAAACGCATCGCTGTCATTGACAAAATCCTCATCCGAATGGCGATTTGTGAGATGCTGTATTATCCCGATATTCCTACGAAAGTCTCAATCAATGAGGTTATTGAGATCGCAAAAAGATTTAGTACAGATCATAGCGATAAATTCATCAATGGCGTACTTGATGCAATACTCAAAAAGCTCAAGATTCAAAACAAGATAAACAAAAAAGGGCGGGGGTTAATCGAAAATAAAGTCAGTCCGAATAATTGAACTTTAAAAGACTCTTCTCAAATAATCGGGGCAAAATATTCGTCTGGACTCTTTTTGATTTTGCAAATACCTCTTTCTCAATTACAGTAGTTACTTTTGTTTTTGCCGTTTATTTCAAAGAAACAGTTGCGGGCAATCAACCGATAGGTGATTTTTATTGGAGTCTTGCAACAAGTATTTCCATGTTGATCGTTGCTTTGATATCTCCTTTTCTGGGTGCGATTGCAGATCACTCAGCAGGGAAAAAAA
>JAHJVF010000221.1 GCA_018828505.1 Bacteroidota bacterium
GGATATTCAATCCGGAAATGTTCCTCTTTCAAGAAGTAATGATCATTTTTCTTGCAGTAATGCTTGCAGACGTTTTGCTTTTAGACCTCTTTAATACTTTTGGGTTGCCGACTTCCACAACAGTATCACTTATTTTCGAATTGATTGGCGCCGCCGTTGCTGTGTCATCACTAAAGATCATTCAATTAGGTCATCCAATTTCTGAACTTCTCACTTACATTAACACTGCTAAGGCATTGGCAATTATTACTGGTATTTTGATTTCTGTGGTTGTGCATTTGGTGCCGGAGCAATAATTCAGTTTTTCACCAGAATGATATTCACCTTCGATTTTCAAAAACGCATTCGAAGATACGGCGGAATTTGGGGTGGAGTGGCAATCGCATTTATGACATATTTCATTTTAGTGAAAGGTGCAAAAGGAGCAATCTTTTTTACCGAGGATCAAGTGAAATGGATTCAGCATAATGCCGGCTTGATTCTTCTTGCGAGCTTCTTGTTCGGAGGAATAGTTATCCAATTCTTGGTTCTCTTTACAAAAGTGAATGTATTTAAACCAATTGTACTATTCGGAACGTTTGCCCTAGCATTAGCATTTGCAGCAAACGATCTTGTTAATTTCATTGGTGTGCCGCTTGCAGGATTTAGTTCATATTTAATTGCTAACGTAAGTGAAGATCCCTTCAACTTATTTATGAGAGCGCTGCTCGAACCCGTACATACTCCAACGATGTTTCTTCTTGCAGCCGGAGTGGTGATGACTATTACGCTCTGGGTCTCAAAAAAGGCACGCACTGTAACCAAAACTGAAGTTAATCTTGGCAGGCAAGCGGACGGATTCGAGAGATTTGAATCCTCAGCCCTCTCAAGAAGTATTGTCCGCATGGCTCTTGTTGTTTCAGATTTCTTTAAACGAATTTTGCCTGCTTCGTTCCTCTCCTTCCTGCAGAGAAGATTCGATTTAGATGCATTTAAAGGAGAAAAGAAAAAAGGGAAAGATCCGCAAGCATTTGATCTTCTCAGAGCTTCTGTCAATTTACTTGTTGCAAGTATGTTAATATCATTTGCTACATCATTGAAGCTGCCGCTTTCAACTACATACGTAACCTTTATGGTAGCGATGGGAACGTCGCTGTCTGATAAATCTTGGGGAAGAGAGAGCGCAGTTTACAGGATCAATGGTGTAATGACGGTCGTTGGCGGATGGTTCTTTACGGCGTTTATGGCTTTCACCTTAGCGGGAATTTTTGCAACTGTAATTTTCTTTGGAGGCATTTATGCGATCATCGGTTTGGTTGCTCTTGCCGTCTTCATAATTTTCCACACACATGGTATTCACAAGAAAAATGCAAAAGCATCTGAAGCTTTAGAAATGAGCTTCATTGAAGATACTTCAAGCAGTAAAGAAATAGTACAGAGAAATATAAAGGAAGTAGAAACATTGCTTTCGTCAGTGCGTGATAATTTATCCGGATGTTATGATGCTTTCTATGAAGGAAACAGGAACAAATTAAAGAAGAACTTGAAGGAATCGAAAAAGGTCAATAAACAATCAAATTTAATTATTTCGAACATCTTTAAAGAAGTAAGAACCCTCCGCGATGATGAATCTAAACTTGAAAGACGATATGGAAAAGAAGTTGCATCGCTAAGAGAAATTACCGGCTCGCTAAGGAATCTGAACCAGCTTGTGTTTGATCATATTGATAATAATCATAGCACTCCATCGAAAGAACAGGTTGAAGAGTTAAAGAAAGTAAACAAGCTGATAAACTCTCAAATCAAAAACACTCTTGATTTTTTCAAATCGGAGAAGGATAAAAAAGCTGCGGATGTTGAAGAGGTTCGAATGGAATTCAGTGAAGCACTTCAAAAATTTGATAAGAATCAAGTTCAGAGAATCAAAAAACAAAACGATTCGGCCCGTAATTCATTGCTCTATCTAGACGTTTTGTCAAATACTGAAAATATTTCTACATCGATATATAATTTATTCTCTGCACTCCGAAAGAATTTAGAAGAGATAAAATAATTAACTAAAAGGGGTATCAAATCGAGTCAGGCCCGTGCGCCTCGTTGCTCATAGTTCAGCGGGTGGATTAAGTACAGAGACTCATCCTATTTATACCACAGTTAAAGAATAAAACTGGGAAAACCTTATCAGATACAAAAACCTTAGTAATATTCATTAACCTTATTATCTAATTTTAAATCAGTTGAGGGGACTGAATTGAATAGCGTAATAAGGTAGAATTCAGTTGGTTAGCTTTGGTTACTAAGGTTAGGTGTGATCAGATAAGGTTTAGTAATCAGATTATTTATTTTAGGGCACCTCTAAAAATTATTATTTTGCTTGGCGACTTATATTTTATTGTTACTCATAGTTTTTTATTAATTGGGCTAAAGCCCACATTGTGAGTGGCTTTTTATAACCCCACGCTTAAGCGTGGGGTTATAAAAACATACTAATCTCAGCGGACTTTAGTCCTTAATTCAAGTTTTTAGAGATACCCTTTAATTACTTAACGTTAAAAACCTGTCATGTTTAAAACTAAAAATGACATTTTCGAGGAAATGAAAAAACATGACTCGTTTTTATACACCGATTAAGTAAAAATTTCACTTTAGGTTCAGCATCTTTATAAACAAATGCAAATTATAAAGGTGCTGCACGTGGTCAGGTCCCGCCTCACCATAAAAGCCGAAAGTGCGAAATCCATTTTTGAATGCATATGATTTGCGAATAAGATTTTCATTATAAAACATTTCCGAAAAAATTCTTTCCGTTGAAGTGTTTTCGAGAAGATAATTTGAACATTCAGTTGTGCTTGAGTAACTGCCCGGATAAATTTCTGAGTGAGTTACAATAAATTCTTTTTCCCCTTCAACAGCATCGTTTGCAAATCTTAAAAAGTCCTGCAGTAATTCCGGATTTGGAAGTTTACAATCTGACACCTCGCTGGGATCGCCGACATAATCTGTATGAAGTCCATCGGCAAGAATAATTGCGGTAATCCTGTCGTAGTATTTTTTATTCTTGAGTATTTCTCTTACTCCGCCATATCCGGCAGAAAAAGAGGTGATATAAAGTCTGTCATAATCACTGAAATGAAATCTGTTAATTGAATCACGAAGGACTTTCAATGCTGTATCGATAACGCTTTGAAAATATTCTTGATCACTAAAAGCGATCCTATAAGGAGATGAAAGCGAACCAAGATGAAGGGAGATCAGCGCTCCATTTATCATTGCGTTTTTAAAATTTTCAATCACAACTCCCGATCTTCCGTGAAGATGAATGAACAATCTGAATGGTCTTTCAGCTGGATTGAAGTTTGATGGTACAAATACTTTGCCTTTCTCGATTATGAATTCTTCCCCTCCACTGCTTTGTGTGAAACTCGTCTCACTGGTGAGTAAAATGATCGCGATAAAGAAAAACATTTTATAAATTTTCATAAGCTTATTTTTCAAAAAATCCTTGTTTGTATCCTTCGATGAGTGAGTTTACGAATTCAGCACAGCACCAGGAGAGAGGCGAAGCAGGCGAACAATCTTCTCCCGAAAGATAAATTCTTTCAGGCATTAACCGATAAACATTTGAATTTTGCATCATCCACTGAATTAAAAGTAAATATCTCTCCTTATTTTTTATTTTACTATAATACTGCGAAACTGCAGAAGTCGTAAAGAAAAACAGATCGTGTCCGTATGCAGCAAGCCCTTTGTTTGGTGAATCAAAATATTGAATTCCGTTTCCGAGCTTCCTGCAATTGTTCCAAATGAATTCATTTGTCTGAATCAAGTGTTCGTTGATGTCATAGCCCCACACTAAACCGAAGTTCACCGACGTGTCCCACAAATATTTTGAGTTCTCATCTTCCTTTGGACGAAGATCGATATAAGATTTGATATCTTTATCGAACATTTTAAATAAATTCGCTTCAATGAACTTTGCAGCGATCTCATACCTATTCGCACGTTCAGTATCTTTGAATTGTCTACAAATTTCTGCTCCTTTTCTAAATCCTGAAATTGAGATCATATTTGTTGCAGGTAAATATCCAGGCCATTCAATAATTCCCCCTTCGTGAACAAGTCCGCTCGCATCGACCTTTGTTTCAAGGAAGTCCAAAAATATTTTAATCGCCTCGAAATGTTCTTTCTTGATTCGCCCCGTCTTTTTCCAAATTTTATAAACCAAAATCGTGAAGTAACTATTACTGTCCCATTCGGGAACGTCGTACCTTGCTCCGCTCCCAGCATCGACAGCTTTTCCGTTAGCATCGTAACGTGCATAAAGCTCGCCTTTTGTTTTGTGAGGGATATTTTCACCCGCCCAGTAATCTAAAACTTTTGTGGCAGAGGAGAAATGATTTGAATTTACAAACGCATGTGCAGTCATCAATGCATCTCGCGGATAAAGCTGGGGCATCCCATTCGTAACAAATTGACCGGTGATATCCGCTGGAATCATTCCATTCAGATTACATGCAAAAGCGGCATATAGATTTCTTTTATAAAAATCTGATATTAATTCATTCGAAAACTTTGGCAGCAATCCGGAGTGCAGCCACGAATTCCAAAATTTGTTAGAAGTTATTAAGGGATCTTTTTCGCTCCGAATATTTTTAAGTTTTCGGATCAAATCGTTTTGGTTTTCACTAATTATTATGTAGAAATCGCAGTAACCATTTTTATTTGTCTGTGACTGAATTAAAAATTCATCATCGAGAATAATTTGATTATCAGATTTCTCACGCGGAGCAAAGATCATTTTCCTTCCATCCGACCACTCAAATGAAAAAGCATTTATAGAAGATTCAAACTTTGGTTTTGAGCTTAGAGTAATTATTCTATCAGTTTGAATTGTATCATTTATTACGATACCAAAGGATATTTCCTTTTCTTTCAGATCAGAAATTATGCGTGTTACGATTATGCCATCTCTTGTGATAAAAGTTTTTTGCTTGAAACTTTCATCAACTTTGTTAAAGGTTGCAGTTGCCGAAAAAAATTCTTCTAAAGCGATTTTGCTCTGTAACTCGGGAATTTTTAAATATGACGAATTAATATAGCTTGCCGTATAATTTTTATAGTATAAACTTTGAATACCTTTACCTGAAGTTCTTGGATCATCGGAGTAAACTGCAGCGACATCACCGTTACCTAAAATCATATATCCTTTATATGCTTTATAAGAACTGTCATTCATTTCTATGTCTTTTCCAAGTGAAACTCGAGAGAGTAAACCGAAAAAAGCGATTGCTGAAAAACAAAAAAGAAAAAACAATTTCATAATTACTCCCTATTGTAATTCATTATCTCATTCAAGGATTTTCGCGAAATATTGGGGACTTTTACACCATCAGCCGGATAGCCAACCGGGATTAATAAAAATGGCGTTTCATTTTTTGGTCGATTTAAGATCTTCTGTAAAAAATTCATTGGACTTGGAGTGTGTGTCAACGCACAAAGTCCGGCTTGATGAATTGCCGTCAATAAAAATCCCACAGCAATTCCCACCGACTCATTTACGTAATAATTCTTTTTTATTTTGCCTTCGACCATCTCATAATCTATTTTAAATACGATTATTAAAAATGGTGCTGTTTCAATAAAATCTTTATGCCAATCAGTTCCGAACGGTTCAAGTTCTTCTTTCCAATCATCGGGAAATCGTGATTCGTAGTTTCTCTTCTCTTCTTTCTCTGCCGCTTCTCTGATTTCCTTTTTAATTATTGGATCGTCAACAACTACAAATTTCCATGGTTGTTTGTTCGCTCCTGAAGGGGCAGCCCCTGCAGTTAAAATTATATTCTCGATTATTTTTCTGTCAATTAATTCATTAGAAAAATTCCGGATACTTCGGCGTCTTTTTAAAAAGTTATAAAATTCAATCGATCTTTTTGACTGTTCTTCTTGTGGAATTTTATCGATGGAATAATTGATGAATTTTTCTGTACTCATAGTCTACTACTTTTAAGTTTTGGCTTAAAATAAGGAGAATTTTGATATTTATCCCGCACTCAAAAATACATGGTCTTAGTTCGATAATACAAATGGAGGTTTATCTCAAATCTGTGGATAACTACTCCGATGTAATTGAAACATTAAAGGTTCAAAACTATAAAAACTGCACTCGACATATTAAATCATGTACTTCTCGGGAAACCCTCCGAGCTTGAAAAGAACTATTTATTTGAAATGCTGATCGAAGTAGCAAGAATCCGTATTCGATTTGTATCAAGGACAAAATATTTTTCTCTCGAGCGAAATGATATATCCATGGATGATGTTGCACTTGAGGCGGTGTCGAATCTGCTGTCAAACAATGATGCAGATTATCTTGAATCGCTTCGAAAAACTTTTGTTTCATGGGATCCGAAGATCGTAACAGAAGAAGAAGGGGACTTTTTTGTTAATAAAATTATAGATCGTTCAATTTATCAGTGCATCGTTAAAAAATATTCCGAGATCGATCCCCTCTTTTCCAAAATCCTGAAGGAGATAAAACGAATTCATCAGTCAAATCATCAATTCAAGCTGATCCAGAGAATGGGTGTTGATTATTTATCAACGTTGAATTTTGAGGACATTGATGAATTAAAAATCATTCCGCAAGATGAATTAATTGTGTTGACAATTAGCTCTATGCCAGATAATAACTACATTCGCGGCTGGATTGAAGAAGTTTTTAATTCAATTCAAGAGTACACGAATTACAATCCGATCCTTCCAATCAATAGTCTTGCTCTTAAAATAAAGCTTGAAATGGGAGCTGTGAATAAAATTGAATTTAATGTAATGCCCGATCCAGAAATGTTAGTTCTGTATAAAGAGGGAATTGTCTCATCACTAAGAAGGGTTCATAGCAGGATAAAAAATTTAAAAAAGAAGAAAAACGCTTATGACGATAGGACCGCAGCAATATTTCATGAAGCGATAACAGATATAGCCAACGATCTCCTGCAAGGCGAAGCTGTGAAAAATTATTTTGATTACTTAAAATATTATGATTTGGAATTGACTATGGATATTTACCGGGACAATTACCGCTCACAATTTGAATATTTAATAAAAATTCTCAAGAACGAAATAGCTAATTACTATTTAGAACTTTAGTTCGTTCCTTTTCTCCCAACGCATCAATCAGTAATCTTAAATTTATTATACAAGCTTGTACCTCTCACTTCGGGATAATACATCAACATTCCAATTGAAGGCATTACATTAAATTCGCCAGGAATTTGCGCCCGCAGAATGTAAGAAAACTCGTGTTCGCCTTTTCCAAACCAGGTCGAAAAGAAAGCAACTTTCTCATCACGTATTTCACGGTCCGCATAGTTTCGTCGCAAGAATGGAGGTTCAATAATTCTTCCAGGCGAAGTCCTATCTGTGAATGTGTTGTAAATAAGTTCATCCTTTACAACTTCACAGCCGGGGGGGATTGGATCTTCCAGCATGAAGAATTCCTGTGAAGTTTTATTTTGGACTTTAACCCGGACTAAAATTTCATCGCCTGAATTTGCCAAGCCGTTGAACTTTGTTAGTTTATTTGTGTAAGAGTTTCCTTCTTTCTCTTTGCTGATAAGATAGTATTCACGCTGGATTTCAAAATTATCTTTGATTGGATTTTCTAATCTATCATCTGAATAATATTTCATCAATGATGAATAATATAGTTTTCCGTTCCCGCGTTTTGTGATTGTTACATTGTTTTTCCCTTGTTTCAGTAATCCAGGATCGACGACGATTTTCATTTCCTTATCAAAAAGATTTTCTTTTGAAAAAGATTTTGTCTGCACTGTTTTGTCGTTGATCGAAATAGTAATGGAGAAATCCGGTTCAAGCTCTTTACTCTTTTTTAAATAATCGGTTAAAGCAAAGATCGCCATTGCAGTTTGTTTGGTAGAATTCCAGGATGAACCGCGTCGTTGAAGCAGCAGCCATCGAACTGCCTTCTCTACAGCTTCTGAATTGTCGGGATTATTTAGAAGAGCACGAATTGCAAAAGCAGTTGTTTGAACTTTATCTTCCTGCCAGCTGTATTTAAAATCATCTCCCGTCCAGTAAACACTTTGTCCTTCATAAACAGCATCCCTTATAAGAGATTTCGACATCTCGGTTGCGATTTTTCTGCGATTATATTTTTCGGCAGCAATAGAAAGTAACGCATTTACATAAGAATTTTTTCTGTCATACGACAACGAGGCAAAAACTTTATCGAATAGATCCTGATCAAATTTATGAATTGAATACTCGGCAAATGCGAGAGAGTAAAGCATGTATGCTTTTGTCTCATCTCCGAGATCCTTACCATCGCGTAATTGATCTTTTAGGCTTTTCAATCCATTCGTAAAAGCATATTCATCAACAGGAAAATTAGCTTGTCTTGTTAAAGCGAGTCCATAAATGACATAGGCAGTCATAAAAGGATGCGATTTGTCATTTTTCCACCATCCCCATCCACCGTCGGAATGCTGCAGGTCGTATAGTCTTTTTAATCCCACAGAAACCATTTTTGGAAGTTCAGCTATCGTCCCTTCTTTCAATGGTGCATTTAAATCTCTGAAAACATTTGCAACCACAATGGTCGGTAAAAATCTGCTCATTGTTTGTTCAACACAGCCGTACGGATAACCGACGAGATCATCAAGCGCCCCAAGTATTGTCGCCGCAAGAGAGGGGGAAGATGAAAGGTAAAGCTTCACGTTTCGCACGTCGACGTTTGACGGAATTAAAACACTTTTTTCGATCTTGGAAGAAAAATCAGAAATGCTTGCAATATCTGTCGCGACCATCTCAACACCATAAGGTTCGACGGGAACTTTCATTTCAACAGCGTCTGATTCTTCATTCGTTAGTGCTTTTGCAGTTAAAGTGATTTTATTGGTAGGGTTTTCTATGCTCACGATCCAGTTTATTCTGATCTCAGAATCTTTTGGAATTTTTATTTTCCATTGTCCGTTTTTGGCGGGCTTATCGTTTGAATTATCGAGATAAGAATTTTTAACAGTTGCATTTATTGCTTCAAGAGAAATTTGAGTCAGTTTTTCTTCGCTTAAATAATTATGCACGATTGTTGAGATTGTTACTTCATCCTTTTCTCGAAGGTAGCGGGGTGTTTCCATTCGAACGATCAAATCTTTTCGAGTGATTGTCTTGGAAATTTCCTGTCCAACCTTTGAATCCTGTGTGATTACCCGAACTGTCGAACGCCAAGTAGTTAGATTATCCGGATATTTTATTTGGACTTTTGCAATTCCATTCTCGTCTGTTCGAATTGTTGATTCCCAAAGTACCGCGTCACGAAAATCGCTTCTTAACTCCGGATCGATAAATATTTCTTGTTCTGTAGCAGCTATGCTTTTTGAAGCCATTGGTGCTTCCAAAAAAGCAACACCCTCCTCAACCCCGTTTCTCATCAACATCATGTCGGATTTTCTGTATCGTATTGGCATGAAGAAATCTTGAAAAACTGGTGTGAGCAGAATGTCATTTAATATCAGTTTTTGATTTCTTGATAGTTTAATACTCGAAATCTTTTTTGAAGTGTATCCGCTATTTTTTAAAATCAATGAATATTCGTCCGCATCAAGTTCTGTGAAACGAAACTCCCCTTTCTTATTTGTTTTTGTTTCAGTGCGATACTTCTCTTTTTGTCCGAAGGATCCTTTGGACAGGATGACTTGCACATGCTCAACCGGTAAATCATTCTGCTCATTCAAAACTCTTCCGGTGATTGAACCGAATCCATCTCTTTTTAAATCGTAAAATTTAATTTCTTCTTGACCGACCGACTGACCGCTTTTTTCTTGATAATAATAATTTGTTGAAGTGAATGAAGTGTTTATGTAATAATTGCTTCCGGTGTAGAAATAATTTTTTATGTCAGGTGTACTCTCGTCTTTAATCGCATAAATACTCTCGTCTATTGTGCCAATTGAAAGTTCAGCATTCTTTACAGGATTACCTTTATTATTTTTTACTTTTATAATTACTTCACCGAGAGAGTTGGGCTTATAAATCGTTTTGTCATTTTGAATGTCGACGCTTAAGAATTTTTCTTCGGGGAGAATGGCAATTCTTTTTTGTCCGCTGAAAACAGAATTATCGAAGAAGAAAGAAGTAAAAATTGTTATAACATTCGGATAATCAGATTTTATTTCTTTTGTGAGCGTTGTGCTGTATCCATCAAGCTCCAGCACTTCATAACTGAGCAATGATGCGTGTTCAAACGTTACTAAAGCTTTTGCATTTTGGATCGGTGAAATTATTAAAGCTTCAAGCACATCACCTGCTTTATAAATTTCTTTGTCAGTGATTATTTGCACACCGCCGCCCATGTTCGAATAAAATCCTCTTCTATCGTTAACCCAAAAATTTCCCTTTGCAGTGATGATATTTTTATTTGAGTCGTATGCTTTAACAAGATAGGAGTAAAGTCCTTTTTCTTCCGGATAAAAATAAACATACGAAACACCGTCACCTTTTGTCTCTCCGTATAGTGTGTCAATATCTTCAACGAAAGTTTCGTTATTCTCATAAAGCTGGCGACGGATGTAAACCGTGAAATTTGTATGAATCGGTTTCTCCGCAAAATCAAACGCTCGAACTTTTATTTGAACTTTTTCTTTTGGTTTGAAAAGATACTTTTCCGGGTTCGTAGATAATTGAAACTCACCGCGGCTGACAAATATTTTTGTTGATCCCTGAATCTCACGTCTGCTTTGGTCGGTTACTTTCGCTACAATGAAATACTCAAAATCGATTTCACTCTTTTCTTCGATCTTATACTCGAAATGAAATTCTCCCTCTTGAGAAATCTTTCCTTCTCCTTCAAAGAGTAAAATGTTTTGCGGGGCAGGGTAATAATCCATAAAACATCCGCGGTAAAACCAAGCATGCGGTTCAAAATACCACCAGGGTCTCCAAATATTTCTTTTGTAGATTTCATATTTTACATCGGCAGCAGAGACCGGGCTGCCAAAATAATATTCGGCTTTGATTTTTCCTTTGAGCGTACTTCCAAAAGTATATTGTGATTTTTCAGTTTCGATCTCGACTTTGTATTCCGGTTTTTTATATTCTTCGACACGAAAGCTCGATGAATACGTTTGAGAATTAATGATAACATTAAGTGCATAATCTCCCAAAGCAGGCTCGTCATCTAATTCGAAACTTCCATCTATTGTTCCGTTAGAATTAGTTTTTAAGCTTTTCGAATAAACTTCTTCTCCTTTTGGATTACGAATTGAAACGGTAACGTTTTTATTTGGATAGTTTGAATAATTGCCGTATTGATTTTCTCGAATCGCAGATTTAAAGTGGACTAATTGATTCGGGCGATAAACAGGTTGATTTGTGTACGAATAAACTTTGATTTTATCGTATTGATTGAAATAAGCGTATAGAAAATTATCCGAGACAAATTGCTCGTCTTTACTTCTGCCAATAACCAAAATTTGCCTTCCGCTTTCGGAAGGCTCAAATTGATAGTAGACTATTCCATCACCATTGGTTTTTCGAGAGATAGTTTGATCTCCAAACAGCAGTTTTATTTCAGCATTTGGTATCGGTTCTGAGGTCTTTCGGTTTGAAACATAAACTAAAATATCTCTCTCAGTAATTTTTGTTATCAGTCCAACTTCCGAAACTGAGATCATTACGGCAGATTTCAAATCTCTTACTTGAGCAACGATAATGTAGACTCCCTTAGTATCGATCTTACCCAAAGAAAAATTTTCATAAACCCAATTATACTGCTGTAATTTAAGTTGTCTGCTAAATTCATCAACAAGCTCAAGGTGATCCAAATATTTTTCTTCATCGAATTTCTGATTGTAATTCGGGAATAAAACTTTCCCCCCTTCAGTTAATTTTAGAAGATCTTTGATTCGATAAAGCCTGACTTTCAAATTCAGACTTTTAAGATTGTAACCGTTAGCGTTTATTTGGATTTCATCTCCTGGCAGGTAATTCCGATTTGAGCTGATATATAAATTCCCTTCGTCTTGAATTGAACGCTCACCTGAAAAGAAAAGCAAAAGGGGGGTAATTGAAAGCAGTAAAATCGGTAAGAATTTATTCGTTTTCATTTTCGTTCCTCTTTGTCGAGTTAACAATGCAATTATAACTAATCAAAAATGAATTTGTGCCTGAAAAAATTGCAAATGAATAATTTGTGAAAAAATTACCAATTAGCGGGTTTAATTAATTTTTCACCAGAAACTGTTGTGAAAGAATTGGAAAATTGATGCCCTGACGTAATATTTGTTCTTTAGTGATCTTAAAATATTTACCGGTTAGAGAAGCAAGCTCATTATTCTTTCTTTTATAAGGAAATCCGAAAAAAATATTCTTATGGGGAAATAGGCTTAAAGCTGTGCGAACCGCGGGGGCGATATCTGTATCGCCTCACAGCAGGAAAATTTTCAGAGACGAGAAAAATGTTACTCTTGAAGTAACCAAATTATAGGAGGTTCAACCTCATACTCATATACCCCCTCTTAGGTTTTAGCCCGAATCTCAAAAGATCTCGGGCTTTAGTAAAATGATTGCTTATAATATATATTATAGGAAATCCCTTAAATAAAACAACTTACAATCACTCACACTTGTCAAATTTTACTAACTGCTTTAGTACAAACTACTTACAATCTTTTATCTGTTTTTCGAAAATCGATTTTCGAAACTTTGTAACAGTACGATTGAGAAGTTTTCATAACTCATTATTTCACAATATCTTATTCGTTGCATTTAACAGCATAAAGGATAGCTTTTCGCAAATGAAGCAGCGTCAACAACAAACCCAAAAGTAACCGCATTAATTTCCAGCTCTACCTCTCTATAGATATGTAAAATTATGCTATAAGCATAACTTCATTTTTTGTGCACATTCACTTTTTCGCAAACGACACTATAAAATATTATTCAAAATAATTTTCGAAAGGATAATTACAATGAAGAAAACAAAAGCAATAACTCACCAAAACACAAGTGTAACATGGAAAGGAATTTATTTTTACGAGTATCTTATCCCGAACGATCTAAAGAACTCCTTTCGGAGGATACCAAAAAGTGAAAATGAAATATTTCTAAAAAGAGCAATATGCTTGTATCTTGAAAATATTAAGCACTACTGTGCCCAGAACACATTTTATTGTTATTCCAGGGACTTACATTACTTATTAGAAAAAGTTGGTAACATAAAATTAAATAATATAAATGAAGAAAATCTTCAAAACAGTATTGCTCAAATCAACAATTCCGGTCTTAAGAAGTTGAAACGTTCAGCTTCAACAATGAATAGGATTAAAAGTGTATATCGCTCGTTTTTTAGTTGGTGCCTTAAAAAAAATACATTGATCGGAATTTATCGGATGGAATTCATCTAATAAAATCTTACTCCAGGTGTACTACTGCAATAACTCAAAATGAAATAGCTATGTTACTAAACACTATTTCAGAATCAACAGATACTCTTTCAAAAAGAGATAAGGCGCTTTTTGCTATGTATGCATTCACCGGTATTAGAAAATCCGAAGCATTAGCTTTAAGAATTTCAGATTACGACAAAGTTTCCAAAATTATTCATTTGCCTATAACCAAAGGTACTTCTAAGAGGTTTCAAGCAATACCCTCGATACTATCTCATATTTTAGATGAGTATTTGGAAAACAATTTCGATTCAAGAAATATTAACTCTTCTTTACCTTTGTTTTCAGGAGAACGGATTGATACTCACTTATCTTGCCGCCAGGTTTCATACAGATTCGAGAAATGGAAATCAATTTCCTTCATTAGAAAAAATTTAACTGTACATTCATTCCGGGCAGCGTATGCCTTACTGCTTTACAAAAAAACAAAAGACCCGTTACTTGTTTCTTATGCTCTTGGTCATTCTTCACTTAATACAACAATGGAATATATCTCTGAAGATTTTTTTGATTTACATTCTGTATTAGACACAGCTTTTGGTAATTAACAATGGTAAAATAATCGCTGGTGGAATTCTATAAACTAATGGAATTAAGATTTAAGTCCCGATTTTTATTAGATTAAAATACCATAATCGCAAAGTTTTCTTTTAATCCCATTTATGATCTCACAATTGGATTTTTTTATTTTACGTATACTAAATCTTGAGGGTTTGGCACTTTGTAATCAACCACCATAACCCTCAAGGTTGCCTGTATCTACTGGGTAAAAAGGCATGCAGGTTTGAAATAGATTTTATTTCAACTTTGATAGTAACGAGATTAAATTTAATGATGACATCTTAGTACAAAGGTCGAAGACTTTTGTAAAATGATTTCCTATAACGTATATTCAGAAAGGAAAGAGATAATGAGGAATAGAAAATGGATTCAAGATCAATTTTAAAAGAAGCATTACACTTACGCCCTGCTGAAAGACTACAGCTAATAGAATTGCTGACTCAAAGCCTTAGTAAACCAGATGAAAAAATTGAACAAATTTGGGCAGAAGAATCAGAGAGAAGATATAAAGCCTTAAAAGAGGAAAAAGTAAAAACCATACCATTAAATGATATTATTCAGAGGTACAAATAAATGCAGGTTGAATTTATTGAACCTGCATCAATAGAACTCGATGACGCGATTGAATACTATAATTTACAAGTAGAAGGATTAGGTAAAAAATTTTTAAATGAAATATTGGAAACAATTGAACTAATTTCACACTTCCCTCAATTATGGACCCAGAATACAAAAAATACCAGAAAAGCAGTATTAAGAAAATTCCCTTATAATTTAATATACTCTTTACTTGGAGATAAGATTTACATAATCGCTGTCGCTCATCAAAATAGAGAACCAGAGTATTGGATTGATAGGATTTTGAAGGGAACAGAAAGATCAAAGGAAGACAGCAACTAAGAAAAAAGTACTTCTTGGAATAATTGAGGTGACTGTCTTTATGGTTTGGTATAATCTGTTAGCTACGATGAAAGTTAACATGGATAAATAACTTATGTCTCTCAACTTTATCAGGCAAGTGATGAATCAAATGAGTAGCTAATGCGGAGAAATAATATATTCTCTCAATATGTGCTTGCTTTCCGATCACATGTAGATATGATTCGCAAAGAGCGGAGATATTTAGCTATTTTGTTGAAGCCCCGTTTAAATCTCTACTAACTTCAACTAATGAATGGTAAAGATTAAACCCATCTACTAAAAAAATTACTCGGTTCATAAAAAAAATCCCTTCAGGTCGCAACCCAAAGGGGGCTAAGTATAAAATACTTAGGGATGAATCTATGCAAGTATATAATTCTATTCCGCCGATGTCAATATTGTAAGAGTGATTAGAAAATATTCCCAACTCCTAAAATTAAATTTGGATCGAGAGTCTTTTTGATCTCATACATCCGCAAAATTTCATCAGAGTTGTACATTAACCGAAAATATTCTTTTTTAAGTTTTCCGATCCCATGTTCGGCAGAAACCGTACCGCCAAATTCGACAGCTTTTTTACAAAATTTTAAATAAAGTTTCTTTGCTCTAATGTATTCATCATGATCTTTGGGGAGCATATTAAAATGCAGATGATCGTTGCCAATGTGTCCATAGCCAACGTAATCTATTTCTTCCTCACTGCAGAGATTTATACAATAATTATAAAGTTGATTAAAATAACCATTTGGCACGGCCAGGTCAGTTCCGACTTTTTGCAAGTTATTCTGAACAAGATTCTCATTTATTCTAGCAGAGATTGCATGTCTGAATTCACGAATCTCATTCATCTCTTTTTCGTTCATGGCGAAGTATGACGAATCTAGTGAACCTTTGTGTGTTTCAATCAGTTCATACAATAAAGTCATCAATTCATCTTTGTTCTCAGAATAAATTTCATGCTCTATCCAGACTGCAAATTTACCGGAGGGGGTTTTCGGATAAAATTGACGAAGAAAGTTAAGAGCTTGATCATCGAAAAATTCTATAGCCCGAGCTTTAATTTTCGAATTTATTTCGAGCGATAGTCCTTTCAATTTAGAAACAAAATCATACGTGTCACTAAAATTATCAAAAAATATCATCCCGGAAATCAGATCATTTGGATAGTCGATCAAATTCAATTCAGCTTCAGTTACAACACCGAGAGTTCCTTCCATTCCGATGAACAGGTCAATTGCATCCATATTTTCTTTTATAAAATATCCGGCAGCATTTTTTACAGGGGGCATTTTTATTTTTGGAAGAATAATTTTGAATTTGGCACCCTCTTTGGTTTGAAGTTTAAGAATATAATTATAAGCGAAGTTTTTCCCTCGTTCGAGCTCAATAGTTTCGCCATTGGCTAAAACAACTTTTAAATAATTAATCCAATTTCTTGTTGGTCCGTATTTAAACGTTCTTGCACCTGATGCGTTTGTTGCGATTGTCCCGCCAATTGAACAATTTTTCTCCGTTGGGTCGGGGGGATAAAGAAGTTGAACGTCCTTGCATGCGTCCTGAATTTGACTTAATAAAATCCCGGCTTGAGTTCGGCACGTTTTTGATTTTTTGTCAATGTGAAGAATTGAATTCAATTTCTCGAGAGAAACAACAATTCCTCCATTTGGAACGCGGGCACCGACAAGCCCAGTACCTGCGCCCGAAACAGTAACCGGAATTTTTTTATCGTTGCATTCTTTCAATATTTCGCTGACTTCTTCCGATGATAGTGGAAAATAAACTGCATCACAATTTTCACTTTTGTAATTTGATGCGTCCGTCAAATAATTTTGGATAAAATCTTTTTCTGTTTTTACTATCATGCTGAAAATAATCTTAGTTATCACAAACATATTTCTTTTTACAGCTAATCTCTACTCTCAGCACTACTTTTTGTATAACGACTCGTTAACGGTCAAACACTGGCATGCAAATAATTCCTGGAACACAAATTTTGATCTCGCTGCAACTGAATTTGTTTATGTCGGCTCGAAATCGATTTCAATTGAGTATGTTTCAAGATTTGCGGGATTCAATCTTTATACAGCGAATTTCAACACATCCGGTTACGATACACTCGGCTTTTTTATTAATGGCGGATCAAACAGCGGACAATCTTTTTGGATTAAAGTTTCCTACGACGGGAAAAATTTTAACGATGGCGTGCCCGTTACAAATTATGTTTCTGTTGAAGCAGGAAAATGGAAAGAAGTAAAAATTCCTCTCAAAGATTTCGGAGCAGATAACACATTCATTCTTGCACTTGCTTTTCAAGAAAATAAAGGATCATATCAACCGAAAATCTTTGTCGATAATATTTATCTTAAAACTGTTTCAGGAAATCCTGTAATTCTTGACACATATTTTAGTTCTTACAACGCTTTTGCTGGAGATGAATTATCTGCACAAATTCGATTGGAAGATAGTGATGGACTCGGCGATATTTCAAAAGTTTCATTGAATCTTTCCGAACTGAAATCGGGAACGGAATTTATACTGTATGACGATGGTGTGCATTCAGACAATAAAAGCGGAGACGGAATATTCGGGAATAAATTCAAAATTCTATCTGACACAAAAAGCGGTGAATACAAAATTCTTGTTAATGTTGAAGATAAAAAGGGGAACAAGTCGCTGAGAAAAATTTGGTTTGGAGTAATGCAAAACACTGGTGATACCATTCCAAACGGAATTCCAAAATATTTTTCTATTGGGACCGGAACATCGAGTTCAACGCTTGCGTGGCAGACTTCGAACGGTAATGAATGCTGGGATATGGGTTACCAATATTTAACATGGGGATGGTGGAATTGGTATGCTGGAGGATTCGTAAAAAGATTTTGTGATGATGCCAAACGACGCGGTTATATTCCAATAATTCCAATTTATCTCTTTCAAAGTGGAGCTGACGGTTATGGCTGTACTGGGAGCGAATATGATAAAACATTCTGTACGATTAATAATGCTGCAATGATGAATGAATTTTGGAAACGATTTATTCAAATGTGTGATGAGGCAAAAAGTAGTCTCGCGTCTCGAGTAATATTTCACATCGAGCCAGATATGCTCGGATACTTACAGCAGCGTGCAATAAATGAGAAAAAAGATCCGACGACAATTACTGCAATCGTTGGTGATCTGAGGTATTCAAATACACTTCGGGGCATGCACAAGCGAATGGTTGATTTAGTTCGCGAACAGACCGGCGGAAAAGGATTAATTGCGTTTCATGCCTCGCTTTGGGGAAATATCAGTAGTCTTAAAGATAACACAGAAAAGAATTTGAATGTCGATAGCCTTGCAAAAAGTACGGCAGATTTTTTAATACAATGTTCGCCGGATTTCGATCTTGTTTTCACCGATTGGTCTGATCGGGATGCCGGATTCGATGGTGTTTGGTGGGATAAGAAAAATACTTCCGTACCGAATTTTTCACGGGTGATTTTGTTCAACAATTTGATATCACATTATACCGGAAAGAAGACAATTCTCTGGCAGATACCAGTCGGCAACGAGAAACTTCCGAATAAAGAAAATCAATACACCGACAACAGAGCCGATTATCTTTTTGATTATCGGAACGATATTGCTAAATCAGGAATTATCTCGATGCTTTTCGGAGCCGGAATACCCCAAATGACAACTCCACAAACGGATAATGGAAATTTAAGAAATCGCGCTCTTGAATATTGTTCAACCGGAAAAATCTTCTTTACACCACGCGAGCCGGGGGACACATCCTCAACAAAGCCACCGAAAAATCTTGTGCTGTATCAAAACTTTCCAAATCCATTTGCACCAATTACCTTCATTCGTTATGACTTGCCAGAATATTATGATGAAATAACAAGTTCCACGGTCACTCAAAGTAGAAGTACTTTAAAAATTTATAATTCCATTGGAAGACATGTTGCCACTATATTCGATGAAGTAAAATCTGCCGGCAGATATCCTGAAATAAAATTCAATGCAGGTAGATACAATCTCTCAAGCGGAGTTTATTTTGTGGAGCTTACCTACGGCAATCTGAGACAAATCGCCAAAATGGTTTTGGTGAAATGAAAATTCTCTATCGATTCTAAATCAAAACTTTATATCGGGAAGTTTAATTTATAGACCTACTCCTCTAATGTACTTAAATCTTTCGGCTCTTCTCCAAGTGCTCTTGCTTTGAGCACACGCCTCATTATTTTTCCGCTGCGGGTTTTGGGTAGTGAATCAACAAACTCAATGTGTTCAGGTTTTGCGATTGGTCCTAATTCATGAGAAACATGCTGACGAAGTTCTTCGACAAGCTTATCATGTTTTTGGACACCGGCTTTCAGGATAACATAAGTGTAAATTGCGTTCCCCTTAATATCATGCGGTAATCCTATCGCGGCAGCTTCAGCAAC